>CAIVAX010000001.1 GCA_903903935.1 uncultured Hyphomicrobiales bacterium
CGCAATGAGGCCTTTTGGTTGAAAATGGTGCTCATTGTCGCAGCCCTTGTCTCAACGGGAATTCTAGCCCGCGGTCTGAAAACCAAAGATAGCGGTCTTGCCGATGGTGTTCAAAGCTCACCGACAAAGCTGGCGCTTGCCAGCTTTGGGCTTTGGTGTGCCGTGCTCGTGGCAGGGCGATGGATTGCCTATATTGATGTGAACTGATCTGGTCTTGAGTGTATTACGAGCTGTGAGTTGAGAAAGCATAATGGATATCGACTATATACTTGAAGTCATCGAAAAGAATGATCTGTCCATTGCCATTCAGCAATCAAGCTGGGCATTTCAGGCCCTCGAGACAATTCACGTCTTTGCTTTTGCCCTCGTCGTTGGCACAATTCTCGCGGTTGATCTGCGCCTCCTTGGTCTGTCCAGTCGCAAGTCACGCGTGACAGAGATGATTGAAGATTGTCTTCAATGGACATGGCTGGGGTTTATTTTGGCCTTCATCACCGGCTTTATGATGTTTATGACCAAAAGCGCGATTTATTTTGAGGCCGCAACTTTCCGCTGGAAAATGGCCCTGTTGCTTTTAGCAGGCCTAAACATGCTCGTCTTTCACTTTCGCACCTTCCAGTCCGTAGCCCAATGGAATGACAGCCAGTCGATTCCTTTAGCAGCGCGGTTAGCCGGTGGCCTATCGATTATACTCTGGGCTGCAATTATTGTTTTGGGTCGATGGATTGGTTTTGCCATTGTCGATATTTAAAACTGTCATCTATCCTGTTTGAGATTTTCACCCTGTCAATCAGACATTATTTCTGTTTGATTGAGCTGATCGCGCTGGTCCCCTCAACCGCAGCACTCAACTCAGAACATCTAACACTGAGTTTGCAAATCAGATCCGGCAAGCCGTCACATAGGTCAGCTCGCATCCCACACGCCCTTATTCCGCATCAATGGAGTGAGAGGTGAAGGCCGCAAAGCAGAGCATTCTCTTGGTATAGGCAAGTTGCGAACTCATGAGAATAATTAGGGCAGCGCACTCTTCAGCGCTCGCCCCTCTCAGCGACAGGAGCTAGTCTGGAACAACATTATTTGTCCCTTCAGCACCTATATAGAGCACCAATAAGCGCAGCATATCTTGCCCAGAATTTGTGCCGTAATGTGAGACATTCATCGCTTCAATCAGGCTCTCACCCTGTTTATATGTTTTCTTTCCAAATGACCCGTAATCAACTGTGATTTCGCCTTCCAGAACATAAGCAAACAAGGGTGCGCCATGACGATGCGCAATCGTTGTTTCACCAGGCTTCATAATAATGATTGAAGAGGTGAGAACAG
The DNA here is from genome assembly GCA_903903935.1 of uncultured Hyphomicrobiales bacterium. Classification (GTDB taxonomy): domain Bacteria; phylum Pseudomonadota; class Alphaproteobacteria; order Rhizobiales; family Beijerinckiaceae; genus Terripilifer. The sequence continues at coordinate 1,327 of CAIVAX010000001.1, forward strand.
CCTTGCCTGAAGTCGGATAGACAATCTGTTCGCCCAGCACAGTCGTCGACTGATCCTTGGTTCCAGTCAGAGGATATCCCTGTGCCAATGCTGAGACTGAAAAGAGGAAGACTGAGCTGAACAGAGCCACAGGAACGGAAACAAAATTGATCTTATTCACATCAAACCTCATCAGTCTAGATATTAGATTTTATGGATCGCCGTCTCAGTCTCCCAACACAAGAGACTGGCACATAAATAATGGCTCTTCTGTCGAGTACAATTGGCTTGATGACTTGCTCACCATTGATGAAGCCAGCTCTGGGGCTGAGCTCAAATCACAGCGCGATGTCTCACGTCAATCCTTATAGATCTGGCCACCATCATAACCGCACGCAATGCGCCCAAGTGCGATAAGCCCGTCCCGGTCAGCTGTCCAATTTATATTTGCATCGCTTGAGTTTTTTACACCCTTGCGAAGGAGCTCTGAAACCAGCGCCGGATCGAGCTTCGGCAGTGCTGCCCAAAAACCTCGCGCGAGCTGCGAAGCGAGCACATGATCGGGGTGTCGGGCATTCTCTGGCGCACGACCGATTTCATACATATGGGTGACATTCTCCCATGGCGCGCGTTCGGTCGGTAGCCGCTCGAACAGCTCGGGGCATTCCTCCGCCACATAGAAGCGGTTCAACGTATCGAACAGCCGAAACTTATAGCCATTGGCGAGCAACAAAGGCTCCCACGAGTCCCACATGGGCTCACCCTTGCCGGGCGACACAGCCTCAGCAACGATGATTTTGGGCCGATACTTTGTCCAATCATTGCCGGCCAGCACTTCGCCTTCACCACCCTCAACATCAATTTTCAGAAAGTCGATCGTTGAAACAGCGTGAGAGGCGCAAAGATCGGCCAGAGTGATCATCGCAGTGGGAGTCGCCGTATAATCTACGCCGAAGGTTGTTGCGCTCTCAGCAAAATTCTTAACAGTCGTAGAAAACCCATGCAGGTGATCGACCTGAAAGAAATCCGCTTTGCCTGTATTGGCGCCGATCAACCCGCGATAGACGATATCATCGGGTCGCAACGAGCCATAGAGTCGCGCCAGATCCTCTTGCGGTTCTGCAACAACCCCTCTCCAGCCGCGCTCATAGAACCATAGAGAGACATTGTCGGCCACAGGGTGCCCCGCCCCCACATCAATATAAAAGCCCGTCGGCTGTCCCGTGAAGGCCAACGCCAGATGATAATCTTCCATATTCTGCGTATAGGACAAAGGCACGACTTGTCTCCTTTGCAAGCGCGCCATCTGACCGGCAATTGGCAGTTCAGCTCTGGTAAGCGCTTGCAGCTTGAAAGATCATCAATATGGACAAATTTGGCGCTATGACAATAGATTTGATGTTGCCCACCAAAGGTGCGCCTGGCGTTGAAAACAATGGCGCAAGGAATGCAGGTCAGTTGGATCCATCATAATGCGAGCCAGCGTGCAAAACTTTTGCCAATCTCAAGACTTGCCAATCTCAAGACTTGCCAATCAAGGAAAGTAAAAAGCTGCACAGCAGAACCCGCTTTAGATC
>CAIVAX010000002.1 GCA_903903935.1 uncultured Hyphomicrobiales bacterium
AAGTCTGACAGGCAGATTTTGAAAAGGTAGACCATGGCCCGGCAAGATCAAATGATCGTCTGGCACATCTGCAAATAGGTTCAGTGAGTCGAGATAGGTTTTAAGCGGATTACCATCGGGCTCGCGATAATCAACACCAACAAAGGGCGTGATGCGCGGCAGAATTTGATCGCCCACAATCATCACGCCATGCTCTTGATCGATAAAAGACGCATGTTCAGGGGAATGGCCACCGGCCGTCACAATCTGCCAATGTCTTTGACCAAAGCGGATCTTGTCATCATGCGCAATGATCTGATCAGTCTTGGGAGGATTAGGCACTAAAGGGCGCATGGTTTTCCCAAAGCCCGAGCTTTGGGCCGCTTCTTCTGCGCTATAGCCATGCGCGATCAGAAAGTGAATCTGCTCGGGCAAGGGGCCATCAAGTGAGCGCTGATAAAAGGCCTTGGCCTGATTGCCTTCAATCTGCGTGGTGATAAAGCTGGCATGTGTCTCTTCCACCAGCCAACGCGCCAGGCCCATATGATCAGGATGGCCATGACTGGCGATGATATTATTGACGCGTCTATTGTCTAAAATCTCGCCCCAGAGACGGCGCAAATCCTGCGTGTCCACACCACAATCCAGAATTGTCCAACCATCGCCATCGTCCAATAGCCAGACATTGACATGATTAAGAACGAAGGGGAGTGGCAAGCGCGCCCAATAAAGGCCCTCGCTGACTTGCATCGTTTTGCCAAGCTCTGGAGCCTCGGCAAAAGGATGATGAATGACATCCGTCATAATGACCTAACAGACAGAGGTTTAACCCTTAAAATCATAGCGCGCAGCATGGGCACGTTACAGCATGCTAGGCAAAATACGGTCGGGTGGCTTGTGCCCATCCATGAAGGTTTTCACATTGATGATCACCTTCTCGCCCATATCGACGCGCCCTTCATGCGTGGCCGAACTCATATGGGGCAGCAGTGTCACTTTGCCGGCCTTTGCCAGCTTTAAAAGCTTGGGCGCAATGGCTGGTTCATGCTCGAACACATCCAGACCAGCGCCCGCCAATTCACCTGCTTCCAGCATGCGCGTAAGGGCATTCTCATCGATGATCTCACCCCGCGCCGTATTGACGACAATCGCGCTGCGTCTGAGATTTTTAAGACGACGTGCGGAGAGCAAATGATAGGTCGCAGGCGTATGGGGACAATTGACGGACACAATATCCATACGCGCCAGCATTTGATCCAGCGAGTCCCACCAAGTGGCTTCCAGTGATTCCTCGACAGCGGATGAAAGTCGGCGTCTGTTGTGATAATGAATCGATAGGCCAAAGGCACGCCCTCGCCGGGCCAAAGCCTGCCCAATGCGGCCCATGCCAACAATGCCCAGCCGTTTGCCTGAAATACGTGAGCCAAGCATCCAGGTTGGCGACCAGCCGGACCAATTGCCATTTGTCACCGTTTGCGCGCCCTCAACAATGCGCCGTGCAACTGACAGGATCAGCGCCATGGTCATATCGGCCGTGTCTTCGGTGAGCACGCCGGGCGTATTGGT
>CAIVAX010000003.1 GCA_903903935.1 uncultured Hyphomicrobiales bacterium
ACGTCGTCATGATGAAATTTCCGCCAAACTTGCCGAAGGCATGACCGGTGCTGAATATGTGGCACTCTCGCGTGAACTCTCCGATCTTGATGAATTGGTGGGCCTGATCAAAGAGTGGCGCCTAGCGCAGCTTGATCTAGTTAGCACTCAGTCTCTGCTCGCCGATGCGAGCCTTGATGCGGACATGCATGAAATGGCTGAGGCAGAACAGCTCTCCATCAACGAGACACTTGAGCGGTTGGAACAAAAGATCCGCCTTGCGCTTTTGCCCAGAGACGCGGCCGATGAGGGTGGTGCTATTCTCGAATTGCGGGCGGGCACGGGCGGCGATGAAGCCGCTTTATTTGCCGGCGATCTTTACCGCATGTATCAACGCTATGCGGATCTGCATGGCTGGAAGATGGAACTTGTTTCAGCCAGCGAGGGCACAGCGGGCGGCTTTAAAGAAATCATTGCCCAGATCAATGGACGGGGCGTGTTTGCCAAACTCAAATTTGAATCGGGCGCGCACCGTGTGCAGCGCGTTCCCACGACTGAAACGCAAGGACGCATTCACACCTCAGCGGCCACTGTGGCTGTTCTGCCTGAAGCCAGCGATGTTGATATTGATATCAACGAGAGTGATCTCAAAATTGATACTATGCGCGCGCAAGGCGCGGGCGGTCAGCATGTGAACAAAACAGAATCAGCCATTCGCATCACCCATGTGCCAACCAATACGATTGTGTTTGTGCAGGATGAGCGCTCACAGCACAAGAATCGCGCAAGAGCGATGATGCTGCTGAAATCGCGGCTTTATGATTCGCAGCGCCAGAAGCTGGATGCAGAGCGCGCGGCCAATCGCAAAGCGCAAGTGGGATCTGGCGATCGCAGCGAGCGGATCCGCACCTATAATTTTCCGCAAGGTCGGGTCACGGATCACCGCATTAATCTGACCTTATATAAACTTGATAAGGTGATTACCGGTGAAGCGCTCGATGAAATCATCGAGCCTTTGATCACCGAACATCAGGCAGAGCAATTGGCCGCCTCAGAATCGCTTTAAGTGAGTTTAGGCGGTGGCAAAGCGCACCGCCACAGCTGTGGCGGTAATGCGCTGCAAGGTGCGGCTGGCAAGATCGCAGCTTGAAATCTGGTCGCGCACCAAAGCAACCTCGATCAGGCCATCGGCCTCATAATCCATCGCTTCTACACGCAGGCGCTCCAGCGCGAGCTTGCGCTCTTCAGCCTCTTGAGGTGCATCGAGTGAACTAAACCAACGCGAGGCCGCACGTATGCGCCCGATGGGCTGCAATTGGCGGGCCCCGTTAATTTGCGACGTCTCACTCATCAGCATGCTCAAATCCTGTTAGCGCAAGTTCAGGGCTGGGCCCTTGCCAAATCTGTAGAGCCTTGGCACTGGACTTATGTTTAGCGCCTAAGCCCTTGCCAACAGCTTAAGAAGCCCGATGGATCTGGGCACCAAACCGCCCCATTCGAGCTATGGCTAAACAAAACTTACGCCCCCCGCGATGACCCCAGAATGAATGGGGGCGAATTAAGTCTCAGGATTGATTCGCTCTTTTTTTGCCAAAAAGCCTAGAATTCGGCTCGGCGCTAACCATTGGTTAAGTCTCTTCGTTAATAATGCTCATTGAAGACCAAGGGCGCCTTGCTGGCGAAGCCGGGGATTCGACCGAGTCCTATGAGTCACTTAACTGCATTTCTTAATGTTTTACTTTAAGAAATGAACCGTTATTTTTGTGTATTTTTCAGGGGCTTAACGAATTTCTGTCAAAGGTTTCGTAGGGCTTGCCAGAGAGAATCATATTTTGTTAAGCATTCGCAGCTAACTATTAACCAGCTGGAATGCCGTGAATTTTGCCTATAGCGAACCGCGCTCCAGGCCAGCGTTGCGAAGAGTTTATCGCGTCGTGAGCCTAGAAGCTAAGGTGGGGACCTGACATGCGCGTATTACTTATTGAAGACGACCGCGCCACGGCGCAGAGCATTGAATTGATGCTCAAGTCGGAGAATTTCAACGTCTATACAACTGACCTTGGCGAGGAAGGTATAGATCTTGGCAAATTATATGATTACGACATCATTCTGCTCGATCTCAATCTTCCAGACATGTCTGGCTATGAAGTGCTTCGCTCGCTGCGTGTAGCAAAGGTAAAAACACCCATTCTCATTCTCTCCGGCCTTGCTGGAATTGAGGATAAGGTGAAGGGCCTTGGCTTTGGTGCGGATGATTATCTGACCAAACCCTTCCATAAAGACGAATTGGTGGCGCGCATTCATGCCATTGTGCGTCGCTCTAAGGGCCATGCCCAATCCGTGATCACGACAGGCGATCTGATCGTCAATCTGGATCAAAAGACAGTTGAAGTGACAGGCTCACGCGTGCATCTGACCGGCAAAGAATATCAAATGCTGGAATTGCTGTCCTTACGCAAAGGCACGACGCTGACCAAGGAAATGTTCCTCAACCATCTGTATGGCGGCATGGATGAACCCGAACTGAAGATCATTGACGTGTTCATCTGTAAATTGCGCAAGAAATTGGCCAATGCCAGTGAAGGGCGCAATTATATCGAAACCGTCTGGGGCCGTGGCTATGTGCTGCGCGAGCCCACCGAGAGCGATGAACGCATCACAGCTTAAAAAAGCCCCCATAAGAATCTCTAAAAAACCCCGCACAGCGGGGTTTTTTTATATGCGACTTGTTTCACGGCTCATCAAGGCTGGACGAGCAAGAGCAGCACCATCTGAACGCTTCCACAAGCCTGCGCCAAGCGAGGACCACGTCTGGCCGGGAGTATCATTGGCCAACAATGATTCCGACGCGCCCAAGGCCAGATAGCCCTCAGGCTGAAGCGATTGTGTCAGGCGCTTTAAAATATGGCGACGGGTTGGCTCATCAAAATAGATCAAAACATTGCGACACAAAATGAGATCAAATTTACCCGCATCATGAAAGGAACCCATGAGGTTTCGCATTTCAAATCGGATGCGGGATTTCAAATGATCAGCAATCTGCCAGCGATCCCCTGCACGTTGGAAATGCCGCAGCAGATATTGAATGGGCAGTCCGCGCTGCACCTCAAAATTGGTATAAAGACCGGCTTTGGCGCTGTGCAGCGCGCCGTCGGAAAGATCGGTGGCCAA
>CAIVAX010000004.1 GCA_903903935.1 uncultured Hyphomicrobiales bacterium
GTGATAATATCCCGGCCGTCCTGAAAGCGTTGAACTTTGATATTGCGAACCCGCGCCACGCCATTGTCGATCACATAGACGTAATTGCCGATCTGGCCGGCCTGTGTCGCTGTACGGGGAATGGACACGATATCTTGATCAATGCGCACTGTCACGCGGACATTGCACAATTGGCCTGCCCAGAGGAAGTCATCGCTATTTTCAAAAACGGCGCGCACATTCACTGAGCCTGTGGCTTGATCGACTGTATTATCGATGAAAGCGACCTTGCCGCGCGAGGATTTGGCTGTCCCCTGTGGTGTTGCTACCGCCTCTGCGGTGCCAGCTGATATAGCAGCGCGCAAATCAGCTAAGACAGCCTGGGGCACGGTGAACGAGACATAGATGGGCGCTGTCTGTACAATCGTGGCCAGTGTGCCTGTTGATGTATTGTCGCCAGAGCGGATGATATTGCCAGCCTTTGAGCTGAACGTGCCCAAACGCCCATTAATAGGGGCGCTCAGAGTGTACCAGCTCAACTGGACTCTCTGGTTTTCGAGCACGGCTTGGTCAGCAGCAAGCTGGGCCCGGCCGGAGGAGAGCTGGGTGCGGGCCGTATCCAGATTGAGCTGTGTACCAGAGCCTTTGGATAGAAGATCTTCAAGTCGGGCGACATCGCGTGTGGATTGTTCGACTGCGGCCACATCCTTGGCGATGGTGGCTTCGGTCTGCTTGATCTGCGCTTCGATCTGGCGCGAATCCAGTTTGACCAGCATGTCGCCAGCTTTCACGCTCGAGCCATCGGCTACAAAAATCTTTTCAACCTGCGCATCAATGCGGGTCTTCAATGAAATGGTGGCGATGGGCTGCACTGTGCCCACGGCATCGATTCGGAAGGGAATCGGGCCGCGTGTGGCCATTTCCGTGTTCACTGGAACAGGCGGGCGACCAGCTGGTCCCCCAGCACCGGGGCGACCACCTTCTGCAGGGCGACCACCTTCTGAAGGGCGTGCGTCAGCTGTTTTAGCAGCTGTATTGGATTTGGCTGCGGGGAGATAAGCGGTGATCGAATTTGGTAATTGTGCCCGCCATTCAAGGCCGCGTTCGCCAGCGCCGGGTAAAAACCGATCGACCTGTTCGGGCCAGATCACAATTGCGGCGCCTGCAGCAACACCCAAGCCGATCAGAGTTTTGGCGACTTCAACAATCTTCATGCCACATTTCTCCCGAAGCCCGAGTTTTTCCAAGAAAATCTCAAGCTGCAATTGTACAATTTAGGCTTTCTTTACCAAATTCAAGAGCAGCACACCAGCGGTCTTTTATGGCCGTTCCATGACGTCAGAATGAAGACATCAAAATGAGTTTTTAGCCCCTCGCATCACCCTTTTGCCTACCGATTATGCAGCTTTAAAACTGATCACACGGATCTTTTTAGGCTCTGGTGGACCCCCAGACCGGCAAGGGTCAGCCAGCCCAGCATCAGGCACCACCCGCCCATCGGGGCGGCCAAGGGCAGGGGCGGCGCCCCTAAAATGGCCGATAGACTGACCTCAATCCCAAACAGCAGGGCTCCCAAGGTGAGCAAGAGGCTGGCAATGAGCCAGAGGATCTCACGCGGAGCGACAAGCGCCAAAGCCAAAATGGGCCCGGCATGCACGAGCATGATCAAGGCGGCCGATTGCAAGGAGGGCGGGAAGGAGCCATGCGCTGCGGCTGCGGCTGCGGCCACACCCAATGTGCCTAATAATCCGGCAGGAATAAGAAGAGCCCCAAAGTACCGATCCATATTGCACCGCCCCAACATTCGGCTTTGTGGATCAAACCCCTGACAAACTCAAGCTGGACGGATGTGTGGGAGAAAGGAACTGGGCTCGTATCTCGCCTGAGCGCGGTCGATCGCTGTTTGCCTGAGCCATTTGAGGCGGGCGGCCTCCAAGCCCCAGGTTGCGCCAAAGAGGAGATAGATTTGCCGCCAATGATCAATGTCGATCTGAAAGCCCTGCATCAGAATGACGAAGAGAGCGGGCCAGACAATCTGGGCCAGTTGCCGATAGGGCGAGGCCATCCAGACTAAGCGAAAGCCCACATATAAGGTCCAACCGACAATCGAAAACCAAGCAAAGCCACCCAGCCAGCCAAAGGAGGCAAAGGAATTGATATAGGAATTGTGCGGATCCAGATAAAATATATTGCGATAGCGCAAGGGACCAAAGCCAAGTGGACGATCCAGTAGCATGGGGATGGAGCGTTGTTGATTGCCAAAACGTCCCTCTGGGCCTTCATCATAATCCTTAGTGAGGGTGAAGCGATCCAAGAGCAATTCGCGGGTGTGCTGGACACTCAGCAGGCCGACAAAGCCGA
>CAIVAX010000005.1 GCA_903903935.1 uncultured Hyphomicrobiales bacterium
AATGCCAATGGCGCCCACTAAGTCTCTGCGGGCATCAAATATGCCTGCTGCTATGCCTGCGCCGCCTTGGTCACTCTGCTGCTGGAAGCTTTCTGCACATCCCTCGCGCCTGATCCGCGCAAGAAGATACCGCAAGTCTTGTGTATCCGTGATCGTATTTTCAGCCAGCTTGATTAAGGGAATGCGCGTGAGATAGTCATCAATGTGCTGATCTGAAAGTCCAGACATGAGCACCTGGCTTGCTGCGCCCGCATAAAGCGGCTTTGGCTCTCCAAGCGAAATGACACGGCGCACATTTTGCTGGCCGATCTCCTGATCAAGGTCAATCCGATAATCGCCCCTGCGAATGCTCAGAACAACCGTTTCATCAAACATCTGACACAGCTCGCGCATAGCAGGCCGGGCCCATTGCGCCAGATCGCTGCTGCCGCGGGCGATTTCAGCAAGGGCCAAGATCTCATACCCAAGGCAATAGCGACCATTGTCTTGATCGCGCTGGATGAGGCCGTGATGGCGCAAAGTGGTGAGCAGTCGCAGGCAGGTGCTGACATGCAAATTAGCCCGGGCGGCAATCTCGCTCAGGGTCAAATGTCTATGCGACGTGTCAAAGACTTTGAGGACCGCTACGGCCCTGTCCAGCACATTGACTTTATATCGCTCGCCATCTTGCACGGCCCATCCCTATATTTTCACACAGTGAAAACTGTTTTCGTTTCTAGACAAGCTATATTGGGTAGCCTATGAGGCTGTCAACGCACAGCAAGAAAGCTTGGCAAAGCAAGCAAACTTGGCAAAGCAAGCAAACTTGGCAAAGCAAGCAAACTTGGCACAGGAGGAAAGATTGAAGATCGACCGTATTGAAATCCTCGTGACCGATCTGCCGATCCGGATTCAACGCCTAAGCTCCAGTGGGACTTATGACACGGGCGCCATGGGCTCCTTGCTTGGCAAGCCTGTCATGGTGCGCATTTTTGCCGAAGGGGTTGTTGGAACAGGTCAGATCAGACCTATCGCGCCCAGTCATTTTCTTCCCGACACAGGCGCAGGAATGGTGGCGGCCATTCGCGATATTTATGCCCCCCGTATGATCGGGCGCAGTATTTTTGATCTTGAGGGAATGATCGCTGAATTTGATCGCACTTTGCCTGGCAATGTCCAAGCCCGGGCAGCGGTCGATCATGCCCTGCATGATGCTATGGGCAAGGCGCTCAACCAGCCGGTCTATAATTTGCTCGGTGGGCGGTGTTATGATCGCATCCCGCTCGAATGGTCGGTGGGCATGCATCACGATATCAGCGGCATGATTGAGGAATGCCAATTGGCGATCGATAAATATGGCATTGGCACCCTATGTCTGAAGGCCGGCCATCCCAAGGGCTGGCAAGAAGATGTGAAAAACTTCATCGCCGTTCGAAAGGTGGTGGGTGAAACGATCATCATTGGAATGGACCCAAATACGGGATGGAGCGTTTCGGAGGCCCGACAGGCTCTGCATGCCTTGCACGATTACCGATTGGATTATCTCGAACAGCCAGTTGCTCGTGGCAATTTTGCCGGACTGGCCGCCATTCGTGCCGATTCACGTGGTGTGCCTTTGATGGCAGATGAAAGCCTGTTGAGTCTTGAAGATGCTCATAAGCTTGCGACGATGCAGGCTGTCGATGTGTTTTGCATCAAGCTGTATAAATTTGGCGGAATGCACAATGCGAAGAAAGTGGCGGCTGTTGCAGAAGCAGCCGACATTAAGGTGAATATTGGTGGCATCGCTGCTTTCTCGCAATTGGAAGCAGCGGCTGGGATTCATTTCCATACAGCCATGCATCCTTCAAAGGTCATGCCTGCTGGTGAATTTTTATTTGGTCTTGGCGTCCGAGGGCCCGATCCGCTTGTTCCTGAGCCGACTTATTCGATTGTCGATGGTCATGTCGAGCCCTCAAGCCTACCAGGGCTTGGTGTTACGTTGGATGAAAGCGCCATCACACGCTTGACCCTTGTTCGCGAAGTGGTGAGCGCATGAGTGCAAGCCCTGTTGTTTATGACGGACCACCGATCACAGATATTCTCGCCCAATGGATCAGCGGGAAGGATCCGGCCTCTTTGTCTCCTTCTCTCAGTGATCATCTCAAGCTGGCTATTCTTGATACGCTTGGTTGCGGATTGTTTGGATCCACGCAAACATGGAGCCGGATTGCCGCTGAGGCCGCGCAAGAAATGGCAGGGGGATCTTGTCTGATTTTGGGGAGTTCGCTCAAGGCGGGGCCCGCTGCTGCGGCTATGGTCAATGGCACGGCCATCCATGGATTTGAATTGGATGATGTTCATCTGACCGGACAAATTCATCCAGGCTCGGTCGTGCTTCCTGCTGCTTTGGCTTTGGCCCAGACTCGCAAATTGTCTCCAGCGCGCCTGTTAGAAGCTGTTGCAGCAGGCTATGAAGTTGGCATTCGCATTGGTGCTTCAGCGGGCAAAGGGCATGGCCTGACTGGCTATCATCCTACGGGTACGATTGGCTGCGTCGCGGCGGCCGCTGCTGCTGCCCGTATGCTGGGGCTTGATGCTGAGCGCACAGCCTCAGCTTTGGCTTTGGGCGCGACACAAGCCTCTGGCCTTTATTCCACCCGCACAGGCGGTATGGCGAAACGCTTTCATGCAGGCCATGCGGCGTCAGCAGGTGTGACGGCCGCTCTTCTGGCGGAGCGCGGCTTCACCGGTGCGTCAGGCGTGCTGGAAACGCCTTTTGGCGGTTTTCTCTCAACGCTTCGTTGCGATGGCGATCCTGCGGTCATCACACATAAGCTCGGGCAAGACTGGCTTAGCGCAGGCGTGGGCTTCAAAATATTTTCGACCTGCGCCAGCGCTCAGACCATTGTGCAAGGCATGCAACAATTGCGCGAGCGCGGATTGGTCGCATCTCATCTGCACCATTTAAAGATTCGCTTGGGCAAAATTGCTTTGAGCAATGTGGGCTGGCCTTACAAGCCGGCCGACGTTGTCGCGGCTCAGATGAATGCGAGTTATGCCGCCGCTGTGACCTTGCTGGATGGCGATGCCTCCGTTGAGCAATTCAGTGAAAATAGATTGGCCGATCCAGCGGTGTTGGAGATTGCGTCCCGCATCTCCTTCGAATTGGATGAGGACATAGAAAATGGCGGATTGAGCTTGCGACATGCCTCGCGCCTGATTGCTACTTTGAACAATGGTTCGAGTCTTGAGACCTATAATGCGCAGCGGCCCGGTGGTCCCGGCAATGAAATTCCCCCCGAGCGCATTATGACAAAATTCCGAACATTAGCTGGTCCGGTGATCGGACATAATCGCGCCGACAGACTTATTGAGCTTGTCACCCGTCTCGATCACCTCGCAGACCTAACGGAAATCGAAGAGCTCGTCGCGCTCTCCTAGTCACACTCGCCAAGTCTCGCTCGCCTAATCAGGAGCTGCCTTATGAATGTTCTTGAGAATATCACCGTCATTGATCTCACCCATGCTCTTGCAGGTCCCATGTGCACGCATCAGCTCGCCCTCTTGGGCGCTGATATCATCAAAATAGAACCCCCCGTCACCGGGGATGATTTTAGAGCCCGACCCTATGGCCGCTTTGCTGCCGTGAATGCGGGTAAAAAATCAGTTGTCCTTGATCTGAAGACAGAGGAGGGCCGCAAGGCTTTGCAAGCG
>CAIVAX010000006.1 GCA_903903935.1 uncultured Hyphomicrobiales bacterium
CCCTATTTCGGTTATGCGCGTCAGGATCGTCGTGCCTCTGGCCGCACACCTATTTCAGCCAAGCTCGTCTCTAACCTCATCACCCGCGCGGGTGTGGATCGTGTGCTCACGGTTGATTTGCATGCGGGGCAGATTCAGGGCTTTTTTGATATCCCGACCGACAATCTCTTTGCAGCGCCGGTGATGGTGCGCGACATTAAGGACAATCTTGATACGCGCAATGCCATGGTTGTTTCGCCAGATGTCGGCGGCGTGGTGCGCGCCCGTGCGCTGGCTAAACGCATTGATGCGCCGCTGGCCATTGTCGATAAACGCCGCGAGCGGGCTGGTGAATCCGAAGTGATGAATATCATCGGCGATGTTTCGGGGCGCAGCTGCATTCTGGTTGATGATATCGTTGATTCAGGCGGCACGCTGTGCAATGCGGCCGAAGCGCTGCTCGCTAAGGGTGCCAAGGAAGTCTATGCCTATATCACCCATGGTGTGTTGTCGGGCGGCGCTGTGGCGCGCATTGCCTCATCCAAGCTCAAGCAATTGGTGATCACCGATTCCATTCAGGCCACTGATGCAGTCAAAGCAGCGCAAAATATTCGTGTGATTTCGATTGCCCCGCTGTTTGGCGAGGCGATTGCGCGCACCGCCAAGGAAGAAAGCGTCTCAAGCCTGTTCGACTAGTGCGCCTGTTCGATTAGTGCGGCGCGACTAAAAGCGCAGATTGGCGCCGACTTTCAGCAAATTGGTGTTGGGCGTCACCGCTATGGAATTGGCCGGCGTGTTATAGGTCAGGCTGTTGAAATTATAGCGCAGGACTTCAGCCCGCAGCGAGACGGATTTGGTCACTGCCAGTTCAGCGCCTGCACCAAAAACAGTGCCTTTATTGGTCTTATTGTCCGAGCCCGTATTGGTGCTGAGTGATGAGGTCGAATAGGCATAGCCAAGCGTGCCATAGGCGAGCAGATCGCCAAAGACCCAGCCTGCCTTGACGCGCAGCGAAGACAGAAATTTTTGCTGGAAGGAGAGGGTAGCGAGCGATCCGGATTTGATGCCTGAGGTCAGCACATCTGCTTCCGCCCCGCCCATCAGGCGGGTGGATTGAAAATGATAGCCCAAATGGGCGCCGCCGATCAGACCCGATGTGTTGACCTGTCCAGCACTGCCAATTCCCGCGCCAAGATCGACGCCCAGATTGACGCCCGAAAAATCCGTGACCCCGAGGTTGGAGCCGCCCGAAAAACTCGAGCCACCCATTAAATCGGGATCAGCTGCCAGAGCCGGGTTGGAGACACTGAAGGCGAGGCATAGCAAAGCGGCGTTCAGACGAATGGGGCTCATGACCACCTCATTTGATTAAGTCATTCTAAATATAGACCTTTTATCAAAATTGAGGATGCGCATGTGAAGCTATGGCTAATCAAGTCTTAATGCGCCCTCGTTTGCCTTAAAGGGTCGCGTCAGGCTTGCTAGAGGGCGGGGGGGCTTGTATAAACCGCTCGCGCCCGTTTCCGACACCCCTGGAGGCGTGGGCGCGATTTTGCGGCCGCATGTCTGCGGCCGTTCGCATGAAAGGACCATACTATGGCAGCGATTAAGCAACTCGCGGCCACGGTCCGCAGTGGGACTGGCAAGGGGGCCGCCCGCAGCGTACGCCGTGAAGGCCGTGTACCAGGTGTCGTTTACGGGGGCGGTGAAGCGCCTCTGCCGATCATTCTGGACTATAAGACAATCAATCAACTCATCTATGCTGGCCACTTTCTGACCACGATCTTCGAGATCGATCTGGGCGGACAAAAGGTGCGCGCCATTCCGCGCGATTATCAGCTCGATGTTGTGCGCGACACACCTTTGCATGTCGATTTCCTGCGTTTGAAGGCAGGCAGCACAGTGCGCGTGGATGTGCCGCTGCATTTCATCAATCAGGACACATGCCCTGGCATTAAGAAGGGCGGCACACTGAATATTGTGCGTCACTCTATCCCCATGCGCGTTCCTGCTGATGCCATTCCCGATGTGATGAGCGTCGATCTGGGCTCGCTCGATTTCCATGATTCCGTGCATATTGCTTCCATGAAGCTGCCCGAGGGCTGCCGTCCTCTGCTGCATGAGCGCGATTTCACAATCGTCACGATTACGGCTCCGCCGAAGTCGAAGGAAGAAGCTGCTCCTGCTGCTGCAGCTGCAGCACCTGCTGCTAAGGCCGCTGCGGCTAAGAAGTAAGTCAAATAGTCCCCACCCTTTCGCTAAGAGAGGGTGGGGATTTCTTTGTCCGGCGCTCTGGCGTGATGCCTGCGCCCGACTCTCTCTTGAAATGGCCCGCCCATGTTGCTGCTTGTAGGCCTTGGCAATCCCGGCAAGACTTATGCTGGCAACCGCCATAATATTGGCTTTATGGCGATTGATGCGATTGCGCGCCTAGGCCGGGTTCCCGCTTTTCGCTCCCGCTTTCAGGGTCTGTCGAGTGAGGGGCCGATGGGCTCGGAGCGCGCCATTTTATTGCAGCCCACAACTTATATGAATGAGTCGGGGCGCTCGGTTGCCGAAGCCGTGAAGTTTTTCAAAATCCCGCTTGAGAATATCATTGTCTTTCATGATGAGCTTGATTTGCCTGCAGCCAAATTGCGGATGAAAGCAGGCGGAGGTCATGGCGGGCATAATGGTTTGCGCTCGATCTCGTCTCATTTGGGCGATGGCTATCGGCGCGTGCGGCTTGGCATTGGTCATCCCGGCAATAAGGATATGGTGCATGATTATGTGCTGAAGGATTTCAGCAAAGCCGAAATGCAATGGGTCGATCGGCTGTGTGATGAGATTGGTCATCACATTGCTCTGCTCGCCGAAGGCCGCGATGCGCAATTTCAAAATAAGATTCATTTGTCCA
>CAIVAX010000007.1 GCA_903903935.1 uncultured Hyphomicrobiales bacterium
CTTGTTCCAAGGCCAGATCGACGTCAAACCCAATGGCTATATTCAGACAGCGCCAGATTCAACCGCGACGAATATTCCCGGTGTCTTTGCGGCGGGCGATGTGGCTGATGATATTTATCGCCAGGCCGTCACAGCCGCAGGCTTGGGCTGTATGGCGGCGCTGGAAGTTGAACGCTGGCTCGCAACACAGGACAGCGGACATCATTAAAAATATGCAATATAAAGCCTTTAAGGCTGCTGGCCTTATGTTTGCGCTGCACAGGGGGCCCTGATGGATTGGGACAAGCTGCGTATCTTCCATGCTGTCGCCGAAGCAGGCTCCTTCACCCATGCGGGTGAGACTTTGGGGCTCAGCCAATCAGCGGTGAGCCGTCAGATCAGCGCGCTGGAAATGGATCTCAAAGTTCCGCTGTTTCATCGCCACGCTCGCGGCCTCTTATTGACTGAACAGGGCGATGTGCTGCTACGCACAGTGCGCGATGTGGTGCAGAAACTCGCCGCGACGCGCGAGCGGCTGAGCGATTCACGTGAACGCCCGCAGGGCGAATTGAAAGTAACCACCACAGTTGGCATTGGCACATCTTGGCTGGCGCCGCGCCTTGGCGAATTCATGGAGCTCTATCCCGACATTCAGCTTAATGTCATTCTCTCAGATGATGAACTTGATATTGCCATGCGTGAGGCCGATGTCGCCATTCGCGTGCGAGAACCCGTGCAGGGTGATCTCATCCGCCGCCGCCTCTTCACCATGCATTTTCATGCCTATGCTTCGGCCGCTTATCTCGAGAACAATGGTCAGCCCAAAACCATTGATGATCTCGATGCGCATCGCATCTTAGCCTATGGCGTTTCATCGGGTCATTATCTGCACAATATTAATTCGCTGCAGACCTCAGGAGCCGATCAGAAGAATCCCAAAGCTGCCAATTTGCTGATCAATAATTTGACTGCTTTGCGCCGCGCTGTCCAAAATGGCGTGGGCATTGCTGTTTTGCCCGATTATCTCACCAGCATGGATTCCAGCCTCATTCGCATTTTGCCCCATGCCAGTATGCCGGAATTTGAATGCTATCTGGTCTATGCAGAAGAATTGAAAAATCTGGCGCGCGTGCGAGTCTTTTGTGACTTTCTCGTCAGCAATGCCCAGCGCTGGGATTATTGAAACATCCTCACCAGCGCCGGGCCTGCTGATCACATAAACAGATTTTCTTTTTCCAGACCCTTGTAGAGATCAGCAACATAATCGCCATAGCCATTATAGATCTGTGTTGGCCGACGATCGCTTGTCCCTAAAACCTGTTCGACCGCTTGGCTCCAGCGCGGATGCGGCACTTTGGGATTCACATTGGCCCAGAAGCCATATTCACGCGGCCCCGTTGTTTCCCAGAATGTTTTTGGCCGCTTGTCCGTGAAGGCAATTTTGACAATCGACTTGACCGATTTGAAGCCATACTTCCAAGGCGTATGCAGACGAATAGGCGCGCCAAAGGATTTAGCCAAAGGCTTGCCATAAGCGCCCGTGACCATAAAGGCGAGATCATGATTGGCCTCGGCCATCGTCAACCCTTCAACATAGGGCCAGGGCCAGAAGCCATTCTGCTCAGGCGCCATTTTAGGATCCATAAAGGTTTCCATCTGCACAAATTTGGCCGAGGAGAGCGGGCGCGCAAGATCAACCAGCGATTTTAAGGGAAAACCTGTCCAAGGCACGACCATCGACCAAGCCTCGACACAGCGATGACGATAAACGCGCTCTTCGAGCTGCACTTTCTTGAGCAGATCATCAAAGCCAATCTCAAAAGGCTTTTCGACCATGCCTTCAATCTTCAGTACCCAGGGGCGAATTTTGAGCGCTTCGGCAGCGCGTGCAATATTCTTCGACAAGCCAAATTCATAGAAATTATTATATTGGCTATTCACATCCTCCGGCGTCACAGCGCCATCGACTTTATAACCCGCATTGACCTTGGCAGGATAAAAACTGGCGGAGGGATCAGGCTCTGTCGCTGCA
>CAIVAX010000008.1 GCA_903903935.1 uncultured Hyphomicrobiales bacterium
CAGCGTCAAGCAGCATAACTTAAACCCGATGAGCCAATGACCTCCGATCCAAAATTAGCGCGGCTGTTCCAAATCATTCGACGACGGACATGCGAGCCTTGCCGAGCTTATCTTTGCTGTGTTTATGTTTGCCAATTTTAGCAAGTGTGGCAGTCGTTTTTGAACGAGAGTATCTCTCCTATTATCTATTTTGCGTCAGCTTTCTTGCTATGGGTGTATGTGCAGCGCTCAATGAAGCAAGACTTTTGCGCTCCTATCGCGGCTCAAGCCGGTTCATTTTGTCATTGCTGTTGCTATCGTTGTTGTAGTGTCGGCGCGCTCTTCTGTTCTCATGGGGGAGAGTGTGTCTAAGCTTATCATGCCGCCGTTGATTGTCGTGATGCTCTTTGCAACGGTGCGCAACCCCTTTGCCATGCGGCTTTTGACATCGCCTTTTGTCCTGCTGATTGGCCGTTCCTCTTATTCCATTTATCTGTGGCAACAGCTCGCCACCAGTCACTTTGAGGGGCTGGCACCATACTGGTCGATTTTGTTTGTGATGCTGGCCATTGTCTGGGGCGTGGTGAGCTTTCGCTATCTCGAATATCCGCTTATCCAATGGGTCAAACACTCATTGCGTAAGACAGCTGCTCCGAGTCTAGAGCCCTCCGTTTGAATTTCGCGCTGGCCTATGTCTTGGGATAGTCACCCCAGGGACCGTGAGCCGGCGC
Source organism: uncultured Hyphomicrobiales bacterium (assembly GCA_903903935.1). GTDB lineage: Bacteria > Pseudomonadota > Alphaproteobacteria > Rhizobiales > Beijerinckiaceae > Terripilifer. Next base: position 711 of record CAIVAX010000008.1, read on the forward strand.
CTGTTGAGCGCTATCAGGTGCTGGCATGTCTTCAGGAGCATTTGCTGGCGGCTCAATGGCAATGGGGCCGGGATCAATTCCGCCTGCGTATCGCACGAGTGCGTCAACGCGATCCTGGATGGAGGGATGTGTTGACATCCAGCCTGGCTCACCACTCAAAGATGGCGTCTCAATGAAGAAAGAGCTGACGCGCGAGGGCATGTCAGGAATGGCGGCATGCGCTTCGATCTTGCGCAGGGCGCTGATCATGGCGTCAGGATTCTTTGTCAGTTCTACTGAGCCGGCATCTGCGATGAACTCGCGCTTGCGCGAAATAGCAAAGCGGATCAGCACCGACAATCCCCAGCTGATAGCCAGAATAGCGACGCCCACCAGAATGGGAATCATAGCGCCACCAGAGCCTGATTTGCGATCGCCCTCAGCATTGCTGCTGCTCACCGGACGCGGCGTTCTCCCAAAGGGAAAGTTCCAATTGCGCAGAGTGATATCGGCAACAAAAGAAATTATGCCAGCAAAGATAGTTGCCACCACCATCATCTGCACATCGCGATTGCGGATATGGGTCAGCTCATGGCCCAACACGGCTTCCAGCTCCTGCGGGCTCAGATGATCAATGAGTCCCTGCGTGACACTGACACTGTAATGGCCTTCCTGCATGCCTGATGCAAATGCGTTGAGGGCATTGCTCTCAATGATCTTGAGAGCTGGCATGGGGATGCCGCGCGAGATGCAGAGAGTTTCTAGCGCTGCGTAGAGTTTTGGCGCCTGCTGCCGATCGACCGATTGGGACCCAGTGACAAAATCCACCATGGCCTGATTGAAGTGCCAAGCAATGACAAACCACAATCCCGCGCCAAGAATGGCCCAGGGCCAGCTTTTAGCAAACATGGCATTGGCTCTGGCAAAGACCACTGATGTTGCGTCATCACCCTGCAGTCCTGAATAGATCAAGGTCAGGGAATAAAGCACGGCGACTAGCAATGCTGCAAAGCTCGCCAGCAGCAGGAGCGAGCGGATCTGGTTCGCCCTGATGTGGGTATAGAGGCCGTAACTCTGCATGTGTTTATCCTACAGCGCGCTCCTCAGAATTTGACTTCTGGGGGAACGCTTGCTGCCTTGCGCTCGCTCTCTTCGAGGTTGAAGAAATCTTGCGGCAGGAAGCCCATAGAATTGGCAAACAACATGGCAGGGAAGGCTTCGCGTGATGCATTATATTCGGCAGCTGCATTATTGAAGAAGCGGCGCGCTGCGGCGATCTTATCTTCTATGCTGGTGAGCTGTGTTTGCAGGTCGAGAAAGTTTTGATTGGCCTTGAGGTCAGGATAGGCCTCCGAGAGGGCGAAGAGCCGACCCAGTGTGCCAGACAAAGCAGCTTCAGCCTGTGCCTGAGCGGCCGGGCCTTGTGCGTTAACAGCAGCATTGCGCGCTTGAACGACGGCTTCGAGCGTCCCGCGCTCATGCGAGGCATAACCTTTCACCGTCTCAACGAGATTTGGGATAAGGTCGTGGCGTTGTTTGAGTTGGACATCAATGTCCCCGAAGGCCTGTCGGCAGCGCTGGCGCAGCCCCACCAGACTATTGTAGCTGCCAATGAAGAGGAGGGCGATGACCACCAGAATGGCCAGAAAGAACCAGAAATCCATAAATACCCCTTAAGATGGTCATGACCAAGAAGGACGATTATAAGGC
>CAIVAX010000009.1 GCA_903903935.1 uncultured Hyphomicrobiales bacterium
ATTATGCCAGTCAAGGCTATGATACGGCACTGGCCATTGCCGCTGCCCTCAAGGCGACCGGCGGCAAAGTGGATGATGTGAATGCCTTTAGTGCGGCGATGCGCAAGGCAGATTTCCAATCTGTGCGCGGCGCGTTCAAATTCGGTCCCAATCAGCACCCCGTGCATGATTGGTATTCGCTGAAGGTTGAAAAGGGCGCTGATGGTCAGCTGGCCATTGTCACCAAAGGCAAGATACTCACCGCACATGGTGACTTCTACGCCAAGGACTGCAAGCTGTAAGACGCACTGCAAGCTATAAGCACGCTCAACATCCGTGCTCTTTCTGCACAGGGCTTAGCCGGCGCTATGCCGGCTTTGCTATTTGTGGGGGCGGCCATTTGTGGGGGTGATCAGGATAAGTCATGATTTTGCTGATTGAACAAATACTCAATGGTTTGCAGCTGGGTGTGACCCTGTTTCTGCTCGCCTCGGGTTTGACTTTGATCTTTGGCATTATGGGCGTGATCAATCTGGCGCATGGCTCGCTTTATATGGTGGGCGCTTATGCTATGGCTTTTGTGGCGATGAAGACGGGATCTTTCGCTCTGGCCTTTCCCGCTGGCGTGATCGCCGCTGGCGTTGTTGGTATTGGCGTTGAATATTTAGTTGTGCGCCATCTTTATGCGCGCGATCATCTCGATCAGGTGCTTGCCACCTTTGGACTGATTTTGTTTTTCAATCAGGCGATCATTTTAGTGTTTGGTCGCCAGCCTGTGTTTGTTCAAATTCCCGAAAGCTTGTCGGGCTCCGTGCAGCTTTTGCCGGGGTTGAAATATTCTCTCTATCGTCTGGTGATGATTGGTGTGGGCTTGGCAAGCGCTGTGGGGCTCTATTGGCTCATTACCAAAACACGACTAGGCATGTTGATCCGCGCTGGGGCAAGCAATCGCGATATGGTGCGGGCTTTGGGCGTCAAAATTGGCGGCTTATTCACGCTCGTCTTTGGTGTGGGCGCTATGCTCGCGGGTCTGGCCGGTGTCATGGCGGGCCCCATTCTGTCTGTGCAAGTGGGCATGGGTGAGCAAGTGCTGATCCTGACCTTTGTCGTCGTTGTGATCGGCGGTGTTGGCTCAGTGCGCGGTGCCTTTCTGGGCGCGTTGACAGTGGGCATGGTCGATACAATGTTGCGTGCGTTTCTCCCCGGAATGCTGCGCGAAATGATGACAGGTCCCTCGGCGGATGCCATGTCGGCGGGGCTTTCAGCGATGGGTGTTTATGTCCTGATGGCGATTGTCTTGCTGGTTCGCCCGCATGGTTCGGCGGGAGCGCATGGCTGAGACGAACATAAATCTTGCTGCTGGCGCGCGCAGCTGGCGCTGGCAAACAGCTGTGCTGATCGGCTTGGTGTTGCTGTTGGCAGCGCTGCCCTTATTGGCGAATATGTTGGGCATGCCCTCGCTCATCTCGCTGGCTACACGCATTGTTATTCTGGCGATTGCGGCCTCAAGTCTCAATCTGGCTTTAGGTTATGCTGGCCTCATCAGCTTTGGTCATGCAGCTTGGTATGGCATTGGCGCTTATGTGGTGGGCATTCTCTATCGCCATTTCGTCTCGGGCGAGGCTTTATTGGGTCTGCCGATTGGCAGTGATCAGTTGCTGATCACCTTGCCTGCAGCCATGCTGATCACGGGCCTGTGCTCTGGCTTGATTGGAGCGCTGGCGCTGCGCACAAGTGGCGTTCAATTCATCATGATCACTTTGGCCTTTGCGCAGATGATTTTCTTTTTCTTTGTCGCGCTCAAAGCCTATGGCGGGGATGATGGTTTGATCATTCGCCGGCGCAATGAATTGCCCTTTGTCGATCTGCGCGAGAATGAAAATTTTTACTGGCTCAGTCTATTGATCGCAGTGGTTTGGATACTCTTGTTGTCGCGCATTGTGCAGTCGCGCTTTGGCGCAGTGCTGACTGGCATTCGTCAAAGCGAGCCGCGCATGGCGGCCCTTGGTATTGCCACTTATCCTTATAAATTGGTGGCCTTTATCCTCTCTGGCATGGGCTGCGGATTGGCGGGCGCTTTGATGGCCAATCATGCGCGCTTTGTGAGTCCGGATATGATGCATTGGACGCAATCAGGCGAATTCATGATCATGGTCATTCTGGGCGGGGCAGGCACTTTGCTGGGGCCCGCTGCGGGCGCGGCCATGTTGATCCTGCTTGAAATGCAATTAGGTGCTGTGACTGAGCATTGGCAGATCATTCTTGGCCCTTTGTTGGTGCTGATGATCCTGTTCTGGCGCGGTGGACTCTCAGGCCTGTGGCGGCAGATGATGGGGACGCGCCATGACTGAGATTGTGCTGGATGTGCGGGACCTCACCAAATCCTATGGCGGCCTGAAGGCGAGCGATCATTTATCGTTTCAGCTCACGCGCGGCGATATTCATGCTGTGATTGGCCCCAATGGCGCAGGCAAAACAACATTTATCGGGCAAGTCATGGGCGATGTGAGGCCTGATCACGGCTCGATCACTTTTGCCGGTCAATCGCTCAATGGGCTCTCGACGCCGCAAAGAGTGCGGCTTGGTCTGGCGCGCACATTTCAGATTCCGCGCTTGTTAAAAGAGCAAAGCGTAGAAGACAATATTGCGCTGGCTGTGCAAGCCCGGCAGGGACATTCCTTCCTCTTCTGGAGTGCAGTCGCGCAGGATCGCAGCTTGCTCGATCCTGCCAGTGAGATTATGCGCCGCAGCGCATTGAGCGCGCGGGCCAAGGTGCCAGTGGCTTTGCTTTCGCATGGCGAGCATAAGCAATTGGAACTGGCGCTAGCGCTTGCCCTGCGCCCGCAGCTTCTCTTGCTTGATGAGCCAATGGCGGGCATGGGGCCATCCGAGAGCCGGGCCATGGTGCAGATCCTGCTTGGTCTCAAAGGGCAGGTGAGCATGTTGCTCGTTGAGCATGATATGGATGCGGTGTTTGCGCTTGCCGATCGGATTTCTGTTTTGGTTTATGGGCGCATCATTGCCAGCGGCACGCCGCAAGAGATCCGCGCCAATGCCGAAGTCAGAGCAGCCTATCTGGGCGAGGAGGGCTAATGCTGCGCATAGACTCTTTGCAAAGCGCTTATGGCTCCAGTCAGGTTTTGTTTGATGTGAACCTTGTTCTTGAGGCTGGGCA
>CAIVAX010000010.1 GCA_903903935.1 uncultured Hyphomicrobiales bacterium
GGCAGGACATTATCCGCGCATTGATGCGTCTGGCACGGGCAAGGTTGATGCGGATCCGCGGCTTGATCCCAGCATTCTTGAGGCTTTGAAGGCGGCTGGTCATCAGGTGGATTTGGTGAGCAATAATGTGTTTCCGGTCAATTATGCCTGCCCCAGTCTCATTCAGCGCGAGAAGGCTGGTTTTGCAGGCCTTGCAGATGTGAGTTCACCCTGGGCGGCGGCCATTGCGGTGAGCTAACAGATATGATCAATGAGAAAAACAATCTCAGCTGAGAGCCTAAATTCAGGTGAGAGAAAATCTTGACGCCTTGATGGAGTAAGCAATGAAACTGACGCAATTCCCGCGTGTGAAATTATGCCATGCGCCCACACCGCTGGAGCCCATGCCGCGCTTGTCGGCCCATTTGGGTGGGCCGCAATTATGGATCAAGCGGGATGACTGCACAGGACTTGCTTCAGGTGGTAATAAAACGCGCAAGCTTGAATTTCTGATGGGCGAAGCTGTTGCGCAGGGCGCGGACCATGTGGTGACACAGGGCGCCGTGCAATCCAATCATGTGCGCCAGACAATTGCAGCAGCGGCGCGTTTGGGCATGAAATGCACAGGCCTGTTAGAGCACAGGCTGACAGAGCCGGAAGATGAATATTTAAACAATGGCAATGTGTTTCTTGATCGCTTGATGGGCGGTGAGCTCGATTATCGCCCCGGCGGCACCAATATGCAGGAGGCGATTGAAGAGCGCGCTGCTCAATTGCGTGCGCAAGGTCATAAGCCCTATGTCATTCCAGGTGGGGGCTCAAATCCCACTGGGGCTCTAGGCTATGTCAATTGCGCGATGGAATTGGTGTCGCAAGCCAATGATCAGGGATTGCGTATTGATCATGTGGTGCATGGCACGGGCAGCACAGGCACGCAGGCCGGTCTTGTGGTGGGTTTTGAAGGCACCAATAGCCAGATTCCTGTTTTGGGCATTAGCGTGCGCATGCCGCGCGAGAAGCAAGAACAATTGGTCTATCGTCTCGTTCAATCCACTGCGGCCAAATTGGGCTTGAAGGATGGTGTGGTGCGTGAGGCGGTGCGGGTGAATTCTGATTATGTTGGGCCGGGCTATGGCATGCCCACAGAACAGATGATTGAAGCAGTGCAATTGACCGCGCAATATGAAGGTATTTTCCTTGATCCTGTTTACACCGGCAAGGCCATGGCTGGCTTGATTGGCCTTGTGCGACAGGGTCATTTCAAAGCCGATGAGAATGTCGTCTTCGTGCATACGGGCGGATCGGCAGGCCTGTTTGGCTACACGCATGCGTTTCATGTGAGCTGAGGCTCTCATGGCTCTGGCTTCTGCCTTGCGTTTGATGGGTGTGCTGGGCGGCATGGGCCCAGCCGCGACGATTGATTTTCTCGCCAAAGTCTTGCGTGTGACGCCTGCCAGCATTGATCAAGAGCATGTGCCGATGATTGTGCATGATGTGCCGCAGATCTTTGATCGCGTGGCGCCAATATTTGCGGGCACAGATGAGCCCTTAGCTGCCATGCAGCAAGGCGTCCTGCGATTGGAAGGGGCTGGGGTAGAGGCCATTGCGATTGCCTGTGTCACAGCGCATCATTGGTATGACAGACTGGCAGCAACAGTGAATGTGCCCATTCTTCATATTGCCGATGCCAGTGTGGTGAAGCTGCAAACAGAGCGCGCGCCACGCCGCTTGGGATTGTTGGCAACGCGCGGCACATGCAAGAGCGGGTTTTTCTCACAGCGTCTGGCTGATCAGGGCTATGATTTGATTGTGCCGGATGAGGACATTCAACTTCATCTCGATCAGTCGATTGCCGCTATCAAACGGGCGGATCTTGTGCTTGCAGCCGAGGCGGCAGAGGCAGCAGGTGCGGCTTTTGCCAAAACGGGTATTGAGCGATTTTTGATTGCCTGCACAGAATTGCCGATCGCCTTTGCGCCTACGCGCTATAATGCGCTTGCTGTGGATTCAACTCTGGCGCTGGCTGAAGCCTGCGTTGCGTTTTCGCGCTCATCCTCACGCAGCTGAGGGGATCAGCTTTTATGAAAGACAACTTCTCCAAACTCATTTCCCAAGAATAAAAGTATCGAGAGCTTTCGAGACCTCGGCCCCAGCATTGAAATACATATGATAGCCGCTGCGGCAGGGATCGCCATTTTTCGCTTTGCCGGAGAGGATCTCTTTAAACGAAGTCTGCGCCTGATTGAGCTTGGAGATGTCTTTATAAAGATCGAGTGAGGCCTCAGTCGTTGAATTCCTGCAGGCATCTTGATGATGATGCAGGATGAGCGTGCGGATCTTCATTTTGTGATTGATATAAGTGCCATTGCGCGAACTGCTGAAGATGAGGCCAGCCACAGGTGTGGTGATAGCCTGCTTATTTTTATAGCGCAAATATTCACTAATGCTGATTGCCCCATTGCTATGGCCCAGCAGAAAGATGGGTTTGCCGGTTTTCTTTTTGTAATAGTCAACCACACGATCAATACGAGAGAGATGATCCTCAGAGGCTCTGGAGCTGGGATAGCCATTGCTCATCGATGGCAGATCATAGGGATTGTCGAAGATCACGACATTGATCTTGCCGCTTGATTGGTCAGTGGTCGTTAGTCGTCGCAAGGTTTGATAGAATTGTCGCTTGAGATCCTGTGTCTCTGGCCTGAGTTTGATGTGCCCTTCGCCGCCGGGGATCAAAATTAAAGTGGCTTGGGGATGAGCCGCCGGCCAAAAGAAGGTGAGCGTCTGCGACATCATTGTCTCGCCAGTCTCTGATTGTGGAACGGCGATTGTTTCGCTGCGGGCGATTGTAGGAGAACCCATCAGCCAAGCGGCAATGCTGCTGGCCAATAATATTTGGGCTGCGACAATCGGGTGCCTTTTGGCCGGAGAATGGTTTGGAGGCGTCAAGCTTATGTCTTTCAGGCAAGGATTAAGCCCTCATCTCATGGGGGAAACACAAAAGTGTCAAGGCAGCGCTCAGATTTGAGCTCTGGAATGATTGTCTTTGTGGGTTTTTTTTGCTACCTCTGCTTGGCAAAATGGGATGTTTCGGGCTTTGAACGATTCATGTTGAAATGGCATTTGAGACGGCGGATACGCAATGCTTGGGCAGCTTTTCATCCCGGCGAGACGAATTATCGCATGCAGATGGAGTCCATTGGCCCGTTCACCATCGCTTATCGCGGGCGCACAGCTGATGAGAGCGTGCTGGCGCATTCCTTCGATCAGGATATTTTCTTTGCCGGCGTACCCGAACTCCAACCAAGTCCAGATGCGGTTCTGATCGATATAGGCGCGCATATTGGGACATTTTCCTTGCTTGCTGCTTCGAAAGCCAAAGCCGGGCGTGTCTATGCGATTGAAGCAAGTGGTGAGACATTTAATTATCTCAAAGTGAATGCGGCTTTGAATCCTGCTTTGCCGATCAGTGTTTTTCATCTGGCTATGGCCGATCATGAGGGTGAAATCACCTTGCATCATGATCGCAAAAATTGGGGCCATACGATCACCAAGAAATTATCGGCACGTGGTGAGATTGTGCAGGCCATGACTCTGGATCGCTTCATGCAAGTCCAGAAAATTGATCATGTCGATTTTATCAAATTCAACTGCGAGGGCGCAGAATTTCAGATTCTCATGTCAACGCCGATTGA
>CAIVAX010000011.1 GCA_903903935.1 uncultured Hyphomicrobiales bacterium
ATTTGCCAAACCATAATTGTCTTTGCAGACGCTCATTGGGATTCCATTGCGGCAGACCCAGCCAGCGCGCGGCTTGCCCAAGCAATTCCTGCAGAGCGCCAAAGGGGCAGAGCCATCCGCAAAAAACACCGCGACCCAGCAAGAGTAGCGAGAGCGCCGTATAACAAGCCATGATCACGATCAAAGGCTCGGCAAGATAAAAGCCCCAATCAAAGCGATGCAACGGTGCTGTGACATAATTGATCACATTGATGATCGATAATTGCGCCTCGGCAATCCAGCCAATCCAGATCAAAGTGAACAGCAAAAAGCCATGCCGGATCCAGCGATAGGCTTTGGTCATGCGCGTCAGCGGCCCTTGGAAGGCGAGCATGAGCGTGAGCAGGCCCAAGGCGGACGACAAAATGATGATATTGAGCTTGGCATCAGTCCATGCCTCGACCCAGGCTGGCACAGGCTCGACCTCGGGCATGAGAATATGGGCGCTTGGTAATTTATACTCAAGCGGAACACTCACTGTCTTGCGGGTGCCAGCGAGATCGGCATGAACCAGCACTTCGAGGCGCCAGGGCTTTAACGGATCAAAGGAGGCATCCGCAGGTAAAGCAAACAGAGCGGCATATTGCTGTGCCCGCAGTCCTAATTGCGAGCCGCCCGTGCCCAGACGCTGGAAGACGCTATTGGTGAATTCAAACGTCTTCTCACCTTGCACAACGCGGATGCGATCAAATTTATAGCCATTGGCCTGGCGATTATGCGCTGTGCCTATAAAATCATAAGGCCCATTGGAGGCAATCGCGATGACCTGCGCACCGCGCGGCATGCGTTGCATATAATCATCATAGGGGCGGCTGCCGAGCAGATTGCGACCAATGCCAGCAGGCGTGAACAGGCCCGCCATGAATTCAATGTACAGATTGTCTGACTTGCCGAGATCTTCATCCAGCTTGCCCTGCGCAGCATCAGCCTTGGTGAGCAGATCTTTCATCTCTTTAGAAGTGACACGGCGCGTGACAATCGAGCCCTGAGCGAGCAATTGCTCCCAGCTGGTGAGTTGAAAGCCTTCCAGATCTAAGGTTGGCTCGGTGACTTGCGGGCGCGCGACACGCGAGCGCAGAACAAGCCTCGCAGAATCATAAATAGCCCCACGCATGGCGCGGGCCGTGACTGTGGCGCCCACGACAAAATCAGGTGGCAGCACGCGCGAATTCACACCCTGCAACACCATGCCATTATGGCGGAGCAAAAATGTATCGAGCAATGCCTCGCGGCGCGTATCATCCATAATATGGGGTTCGCGGTGATAGATCACCTTGGCGCCGGTGAGCTTGCCGCTCACATCGACACCAGCCAGCACATCAAAGGGCACGCTGGAATAGCCGGGTGAGGCGACAATATCGAGCGTCGAAAAAACAAAGCCGACCACATTTGTCCCAACATAGACTGGCGCAGCAGGTGGCGTGCCGCCTTCATCTCCCATGCGCTCAGCACCGGGATAGATTTCACCTAAGATCGCCGGCGTGACCCTTTCCTTCAGACTGGCTGCAAAAGTTTGCTGAGACGCGAGAACGAAAGTCAGTATGCAGAAAAGTGCAAAAAGCTGCCCTAGTGCTCGCCCACTGCTTAGCTGGTTTACTGGCCGTGTGTTGAAGACGCCGAAAGATTTCATCTCGCGCCCATTCTCCCCAATCATGGCTTTTGCCTATTACTATCTTTTTGAGCCCTTTTTCGCCTTCACACAAGGGGCTGGAGTCAAATGAGCTGTTAGCCCCCTGCCCGCGTTTTGCGGATTATACCGTGCTGGGGGTCATAGCCATAAGCGGCGGCCAGAAAGAAGATGAGGGTGGCAACAAGGACCACCAAGCAGGCCTCAAGATTGAACATGCCATAGAGGGCATAGCGCACCAGCTCGACGGCATAAGTAAAGGGGTTCACGCTGGCGATGAGAAAAATGGCCTGCGAGCCACCCTCCTGCAATTTCCACAAGGGATAGAGCGCTGAAGAGAGAAAGAACATCGGGAAGATGACAAAATTCATCGCGCCGGCAAAATTCTCCAATTGGCGAATATAGACCGAGAGTGCCAGCCCCATGGAGCTGAGCATCAGACCAGCCAGAACAATCGCAGGAAAGACTGTCACCCAGCCCATGGCCTCAAAGGTCACGTCAAAGAAAATGCAGGTGATCAAAAAGGCATAGCATTGCAGGACACCCAATGTCGTGCCGCCGACCAATTTACACACCAGCAGGACCCAACGCGGCAAGGGCGCGGTGAGCAAGAGGCGCATAATGCCCATTTCACGATCATAGACCATGGCTAAAGAGGACAGCATGCCGTGGAACAACAGCACAATGCCGATCAGGCCAGGAACAATATAGACCTGATAGGTGATATAGGTCTTATAGGGCGGGATGATCGAGACACCGAAAACATTCTGAAAGCCTGCTGCAAACACAACCAGCCAAAACAAAGGGCGCACCAGACCTGACAGCAAGCGCCCGCGTTGGCGCACGAATTTGCCCACTTCGCGGCTAGAGACGGCGTGCATGGCTCTGGCGACATGGATCAATTGCATCGGGCTATCGATTCAAATGGCAGGGTGTATCGGTCTCGTCGTCGCCGAGCGAGTCCAGTTCATTGGTGCGATGCAGAAAGCCCTCGAGCGGCGCGCTGGCGCTCACGTAATAATCGCCCGCCAGCAGAACAGCCTGACGTAATTGATGATCCCAAGCGCGGACACTCACCGCAAGACCTTTATCCGCATCAAATGTACCGGGGCCCATCATAAAATCACGGATCGGTTTGAACTCGGTAGAGCGGGAGCGCAAAGCTGATGTAGCTACCATTTTGACCGCCATCCAAGCAGCCCAATCGGCGCCTTCCATTTTGCGATTGGGTGCGTAACGCGAAAAGCGCGAATTGACCTGTGCCGCGCCATTATGTTCCCAGGTCCAATGCCAGGCGACCGTCTCCAGCCCAATCGCTCCCACAACAGGCCTTGGCTTGACCGTTTGAAAGGGAACTTGCCGCGCAAACTCAAATGCCTTATCCGCGATAAAGGTCACGTCCCAATCTTTATTGATTGCGGATAAAAGTGCAGGATTGTTTTTTTCACGTTGACGCGGATCTGTGCCCGGCTGAAATCGTTGATTGGCGACAATGCGGGCGCCGAATTTCTGCGCGGATTTGGTGAAGGCCTTCGTGATCAGATCGTCATAGGGATCTGGACCCTGCAACACCAGATAGTCCCGCCATTTCTTGGACACAAGAAATTGCACCAAGGCATCTGACATTTGTGCCTGACTGGGAAAGACATGCACAAGTTCACGTGCACAGACATCCCGGCGCAATATATCTTCCGGAACGCTGACATTGAACAGAATGACATCGCGGCCTTTGGCGATCTCGACCAGAGATTTGTAGGTATCAGACGGCACATCTAGCAGCACGTAATTCATGCCGCGCTCAATGGCAGCTTTGAGCAGGGCTGGTGCATCTTGCGCAGTAGCGGCTGTCATGCGCTCAAGAGTAATTTCGGCCCCAATAGCGCGTTGCTGAGATTTGGCATCCTCAATGCCCACTTGCGCACCGGGAAAAGGATGCTCGGGCTTTTTGAGAATAAGACGCTCATAAGCGCGCACGGGTTCATAACGAGAATCGGTTTTGAGCTCTAGAAAGCCGATGGGAATCTTTTTATCTGTTTGTGTCGCCGCCGTTGGAGTGACGGCTTGCAATTGCGCCAGCGCAGTTTGGCTCACGCAGCACAAAGCAAAGAGTAAAACATACGGGCGGATGAGCTCATTCATCGATCACCACACTATAAGGGATACGACCGACGGGGACTGAGGTGACCGCTTTGCGACTGGCCACATCAATAACGGTGATATCATCGCCAAGTCCATTGGCGACATAAAGCGTCTTTTCATCCTTGGAGAGGGTAATGCCCCATGATCTTTTGCCGACCAGAATATAGCTGAGAGTCTTTTTACTAGGTACATCTACCACAGCCACATGCGCCGCATGGCCCAAAGTGACATAAGCTGTCTTGCCATCGGAGGTCATGGTAATGCCAACGGGTGTGACGTCCGTCTTGCGCATGCCGGGCGGGAAGAATTCGATCTTGCCAAGCACCTTGAAGGGACCGCGATCAATAATCCAGACTTCGCCCGATAATTCTGTTGTCACCCATAATTCATTGCCATCAGGTGTGGCGGCAAACCGGCGGGGGCGCGTGCCAACAACGACATCCTCGATCACATGGCCAGCCTCAAGATCAATATGGTGGATGAGATCGCCTACCTCCGAGGTGACATAAACCGTCTTGCGATCGGGGGCGAGCCACACGCCTTCAGGCTCGGCGCCAGTGGGGACTTCGGCAAGAGTGATTTGCTGATCCATATCGATGATCGACATGGATGAGCCTTCTTCATTCGAAACATATATGCGGCGCTTTTGCTCATCGACCATAAAGGCTTCCGGGCTAGAGCCGGTGGCGATCTTACCAATCACTTCAAGCTTGGCGACATCGATAATGTCGATCACATCATCGTCCCCGCACGCAACATAGAGCTTGGTGTGATCATCGCTAAAATGCATGTCTCTGGGGCGGCGCGAGGTTTTGAGATCCTTCACCAGTTTTAAGGTCTTCGATTCAAGCACGATGATGTTATTGGTCTTCTCATTGCTCACGAAGATATAGCCGGTGCCTTTGGCCATAGCTGAAGCGGACAGACATAATGCTGCAGTCAAGCTTATGCCTAATGTCATTCCCGTCAATCGCAAAGCTGTCATAATTTTCATTGGACTCGTTGCCCCACATCAAGAAGATCATTCATTGCATAAATTTTAGTGTAGGCCTAGATTTCAAATAGGGGAAGAGAGGATAGCTCTCTTGTCATATTGCACCGCAAAAATGAGGACGCATGTCGATCAGCTCGCAGTCTCAAAACAAAGTTCCGCCCTTGCTGATTGAAAATCTGGTCAAAACCTATGGCGCAATCCGGGCTCTCGATGGCATTTCTCTGCGTTGTGAACCTGGGCAATTCATTGCTCTGCTGGGCCCCAATGGCGCTGGCAAATC
>CAIVAX010000012.1 GCA_903903935.1 uncultured Hyphomicrobiales bacterium
CAAGCCTGACGCCTCGACAACCTTGGGCGTGGAGGGATTCCGGCGTTTACGCCAGCAGACCAGCAAGCCCGTTTTGGCGATTGGCGGTTTGAAAGCCGATAATAGCGCGCCTGTGATTGCGGCGGGCGCGAATGGTCTGGCCGTCGTCTCCGCCATTATAGCGGCAGATGATCCAGAATCTGCCAGCCGCGCTTTTATCAATCTATTTTAGATCTTGCTCTCAAACTTGGCGTTTAAAACTTGCCCGGCGCGGCTTTCTTATGCGGCTCGTCCTTGACGATCCGCAGCGCCTTCATGAACAGGCCATTGCCGTAATAGGTGGTGGAATTATAGAGGATTTCGACAATCTCCTGCGCCGAGAAATGCTTTTCCATCGCGCTGAAGGTGGCATCAGAGATTTCGCCCTTTTGCGTCATCATTTCCTCGGTCATCGCCAGAACGGCCAATTGCTTTTCATCATAGAGCTCTTTGTGCTCAGACCAGCGCGGCAGGGCATCGGCTTGCGCTTGACTGGCGCCGGCCATCAGCAGCAAAGGCAAATGATGGTTGACCTCATAATCACAGCCAACAATCTGCGCAGTGCGGCAGATGGCCAGCTCGCGATAAATACGCGCCACATCGCATTCATTGCGCAAAGCATAAGTGAGTGGCTTTTTGGCGCGCGAGAGACGCGGGGCATGCGCATTGGTCTTATGCAGATTGAGCAAATGCCCGCCGCGCTTACGAGTCTCTTCAAACAATTCAGCAATGATGGGATCCAGCGGCAAGGTCAGCGGCGGTAGGCGTGAGACCTTTTGGGTGATTTCTTCATCCGTATAATTTGTATCGCTCATGTGTTTCCCCTGATCTTGGTTTGGTAGGCCTGTTCAAAAATGGCTGAACGAGGCTTTGGCAAATATTTTGGCTTGTCCGTTGCGATCAATCCAGACCGGAGCTTGTTGCTCCGCACTGACATCGCCAATATAAGTCACGTTGATTTTTGCAGCTGCGGCGGCCTGTTCAAACTCTGCACTCTGTGTTGGCGGCACCGTGCAAAGGATTTCATAATCATCCCCGCCCGTCACAGCGCGATCAAAAAGATCATCTTGCAGCGCGATGAGACCTGCTGCTGCCTGCGACAAAGGAATGCGCGCCAGTTCTACTCTGGCGCTGACTTGCGAGACTTTCAGCAATTTGGTCAGATCGCCGATCAAGCCATCTGACACATCCATTGAAGCATGGGCATGAGCCCGCAGAGCTGCAATCAGCCCTTGGCGCGGCTGGGGCAGCAGATAACTATTCAAAAGATGATCCTGCCACTCTGTCTTCATCTCAGTGCTCAGCGCAATCTGGTTCAAGCGCAGAGCCAGGCCCAGTGCGGAATCGCCAATCGACCCCGAGACGTAAATGCGATCGCCCACTTTTGCTGTGGTGCGCTGAACCATTTGTCCTTCCGGCACAAGCCCCAGCGCAGTCACATTAATCATCAAAGGCCCGGGCGTGCGCACGGTATCGCCGCCCAGCAGCGACATGCCATAAGTTTTGCCAT
The DNA here is from genome assembly GCA_903903935.1 of uncultured Hyphomicrobiales bacterium. Lineage (GTDB taxonomy): Bacteria > Pseudomonadota > Alphaproteobacteria > Rhizobiales > Beijerinckiaceae > Terripilifer. Next base: position 1,529 of record CAIVAX010000012.1, read on the forward strand.
CCGCCTTGAGACCCTGCGCAAAGGACATCAGCCAATCTGTGCTGCAATTATCAGGCAGAGCGAGGGAGAGAAGATAGCCCCAAGGATCCGCCCCTTTGGCGGACAGATCCGATATATTCACCCGCAAGGATTTTTGCGCGATCTGATCGGCAGGATCATCGGGGAAGAAATGCACGCCTGCCACAAGCGCATCAGCCGTAGCTATGATTTGATGGCCGGGCGGCGGAGAGAGCAAAGCGGCATCATCGCGCAGATCCAGCGAACCGGGCCCCGACAGAGGCGCGAAAATACTGGCAATGAGATCATCTTCGCTCAGCCGATTAGCCATGCCCTCGCCTATTCAAATTCAGCGGCCCTGTTTTCCCGCGCCAGCCGATCCAACACAGCATTGATCATGCCCACTTCATCATGGGGCAGAAAGGCAGCGGCGACATCGACATATTCTTTGACGACAACGCGCGCTGGCACATCTGTGCGCTTGATAAGTTCATAAACAGCGGCGCGAAAGACGGCCCGCATCAGCGCTTCGACACGGCGCAGCGGCCAGCCCTCTTGCAAGGTGCGGTCGGTCTGGCGATCGATCTCGACCTGCCGATCAAGAACACCGGCAATGATATTTTGAAAGAAAGCACTCTCCGCCTCGTGATAGAGATCGCCCTCGATTTCGCGGCCCATCCAATAGGTTTCAAACTCGGCGAGGATTTCATTCAGCCCCTTGCCGGTGATTTCCATTTGATAAAGCGCTTGCACTGCATAAAGGCGAGAGGCGGCGCGATTTTCCTTGGCCATTAACGAGCCCCGCCGCGCTGTTTGAGATGATACAGCG
>CAIVAX010000013.1 GCA_903903935.1 uncultured Hyphomicrobiales bacterium
ATCAAATGTATAATCGATCTCTTTCCTTTTCTTGTCTTTCAGATTGTCCCAATTGTCTTCAAACTTCATGAGATAGTTTTTGACGACCACAAATTCATTGAACTGAGCCTGATCAATGGCAATCTCGGCGCCGCTTTGGGCCTCATAAAAGACCACATAGCGCGGCCCGAGCGTTCCGCAACTCTGGCTATTGGGCACAGGCTTATATTGCACAACGCGGATGCCAAATTTGAGGCGCCCCTCAATTTCCATCTCTTTGAGCGAATAAACATCTGTGATCCGGATCCCTCCGGATTTGAACTCCTGCAGGGGCAGTGTTTTGAGATCAACGGAGGGCGTTTCATTGGGCTTGGTCTCTTGTGCCAGCGTCTGCGTGACGAGCGCTGAACAGACGAGTCCACTTGCCAAGATCAAGGCGAGACAAAGAGTCAAACGGCCGTGCTTAATCATAGAACACCCCAATTAATTGGCTTTCCAGCTCTCCACAATGTCTTTTGACAGCAGAGCCTGACATTGCATTTGTGTCGATTTTAGAGCCTCATCCTGGCCTGCTTGACTGGCCCCGGATTCATAATAGGCCAAAAGCGCTTCAAAGATTTTGGCCTGCGGTTCTTCAGCTGCCAGAAGGGCTGTGACAAGACAAGAGCACTCTTGGGCCATGCTTTGACGTACGCTGGCGCGTTGCGACAAATCGCGCGCCTCATTTAACTGCTTGCGGGCCAGCGCACCAGACTTGCAGCTTTGCATCATAGACTGGGGCTTGTCTTGGCCCAAACTTTGGCTGGCCTGCAGCCATTTTTGTTTGAGATTGGCGAGTGCCTCGGCCTCTTGCCTGCGCTTGTCTTCGGCAAGGCGCTTTTGCTCTTGCTCGGCGCGTTCTTTGGCTTCGCGCTCTTCAATCAGCCGAAGGCGCTCACTCTCGCGCACTCGCTCCGCCTCACGCTGCTTAATCTCGGCTTGCTCGCGCTGGGCTTGCATCCCTTTCTCTCGGGCCGCCCGCTCTTGTTGCACAAGTTGGGCTAAGTCAGCGGCGCGTTGAGTGTCTGCCGCGCGCAGCTGATCCACATGCTCCTGATAGGAGGGCACAGTCACTTTGCCATCACGCAAGAGAGCCTGAAAGGCTTCGATCCCCTCCAAATAGGTCTTTTTAAGGCAGAGCTGATCGAGCTCACATCTTTGCAGGTCCAAAGACAGAGCAAATTCTTTTTTGATTGCGGGGGTTTTTTGATCCAGCGCTGAGGCTTTGCGGAAATACTCATAGTAAAGCCCATCCATCAGCGCCAGCTCATAAGAGGTACAGACAAGCGATTGGCGATTGGCTTTCATTTTAGGGCATTCATAGCTCGTGCCGGGCACGATTGTGCTGCTGGGAACTTGCGCCATCATCTGCTTGCGCCGCGCTGTTGCATCTGGCGTTTCGCTTTGATCGAGGATCAAATCTTCTAGAAAGAGGCGAGCATTGATCGCATCAACACTTTGCAATGGATTTTTCAAAGCGCCATCTGTTTTGCGATAGAGATTCTCATCGCAAAAGGAAGAATAGACCATTGCCTGCTCGACAATGTCGCAGCGCATATTTTTTCGTAACACCACTTTACGCAAAGCGGCAATACGATCGGTCTCTTGTTTTTTATCTTGCGCTAGGCGCGCCTGTTCTTGCCGCTTGGCTTCAAGCGCCCTATCGGCTTCTTCTTGCGCCCTTACACAAGGATCAGCGATCTGGACGAGACTGGCATGAAAGGGGCCAATACCGCGCTGGACAAGGCCCGGAACAGTCAGGCCCCGCTTCTGCAATTCCGTTCGCAAACAGCTGGCGTGCAAGGGGGGCAATTGATCCCATTCGCCCTGTACGGCTTGGATCACTGCTGCATTTAACAGGCCGCCGATGAGATTACCGATAGGTGCCTGAGCTTTGGCAATTGCCACGCTTAAAACCAGGCTGAGACAGGCCAAGACAGCCCTCTGCCCTGCCTGTTTCCAGCTCATTGTGTGGTTCTGCCCCAGTTCCATTGCGCCAAGTCCATGCCGCCAAGCCCATGCTCCGAAGCCCATGCCCCATTGCCAAGGATAACCCCAGCAGTCGGAAGATCAAGGGAGACGGCTTAGGCTAACAGGCCCAGATCGGCCTCGACAGGCCCAAACCGTAACCCCCAAGGCTGGATTTATAGCAGAAGGCCGAGACATTGTGCCCATAAATTATGCAATGCCTGCATTTATAGCTTTTGAGGGTCATAAAACAGTCAATGCCAGCCTTAAGAGAGCTGAATCAGATGGTATGGCGCTTGCTTCCGCCTTTGAGACAGCGGTTTAGCCAAAGACGATTGCGAGGAGCCTCATATGGGAAGGCTAGTTTCTTTTGATGAAATGATGAAGCCCGAGGGAAGGCATCGGGCTGTCTATGCGCAGATTCAAAAATGGCTGGACCAAGCGCCCCGCGAGCTTTTGGCCTCCCGCCGTGCACAGGCGGAAATGATGTTCCGGCGCATTGGCATTACCTTTGCCGTTTATGGCGATAAGGAAGCCAGCGAGAGATTGATCCCCTTTGATCTCATTCCACGGATGATCGCACGCAGCGAATGGACAAGGCTTGAGACAGGGCTCATTCAGCGCGTGCGGGCGCTAAATATGTTCTTGAGTGATATTTATAACAAGCAGGAGATCTTGAAGGCTGGCACCATCCCTGCCGACATTATCCTCACCAATCCGCATTTTCGCCCCCTGATGGCGGGCTGGCATGTGCCGCATGATATTTATATTCAGATTGCCGGCATTGATATTGTGCGTCTGGATGCGAATGATTTTTATGTTTTGGAAGACAATGTGCGCACACCCTCGGGCGTGTCCTATATGCTGGAAAATCGCGAGGTGATGATGCGCCTCCTCCCAGAGCTTTATGCGCAGCATCAGGTCGCCCCGGTGGAGAATTATACGGATTCTCTGCTGGCCAGTCTGCGATCAATCGTGCCGCACAAGTCTGGTCATAATGCCAATATCGTTGTGCTCACACCCGGCCAATATAATTCGGCTTATTACGAACATTCTTTTCTCGCCGACAAATTGGGCGTGGAGCTGGTCGAAGGGCGCGATCTGTTTGTGCGCGATGATGTGGTGTACATGAACACCACACGCGGGCCGCAACGCGTCGATGTGATTTATCGGCGCATTGATGATGATTATCTTGATCCGCAATGCTTCCGCGCCGATTCCACTCTGGGTGTACCAGGCCTGATGCGGGCCTATCGGGCGGGCAATGTGGCTCTTGCAAATGCTGTTGGCACAGGCATTGCCGATGATAAAGCGATTTATACTTATATGCCCGAGATCATCCGGTTTTATCTGGGCGAAGAGGCGATCTTAAAAAATGTTCCCACTTGGCGCTGCCGTGAGAGAGATTCACTGAGCTATGTTCTGGAGAATCTGCCAGACTTGGTGGTTAAGGAAGTCAATGGCTCTGGTGGCTATGGCATGTTGATTGGCCCGCATGCGAGCAGACAAGAAATTGCCGACTTTGCTCAAAAGCTCAAACAAGATCCGGCCAATTTTATCGCACAACCCACACTCAATCTCTCGACGTGCCCCACGGCTTTTGATGATGGCGTGCAACCCCGCCATGTCGACTTGCGCCCCTTTGTGCTGTCGGGCTCCGATGGCATTCGCATCGTCCCCGGCGGCCTGACCCGCGTGGCCTTAAAAGAAGGCTCACTCGTGGTCAATTCCAGCCAAGGTGGCGGAACGAAAGACACTTGGGTCATTGATGACATGCTGCTGGAAGAATGAGCTGAGCCACTTCATGCCGTTTTACTCAATTTAGGATATTGGTCATGCTGGCGCGCACTGCAGATAATCTCTACTGGCTCGCACGCTATATGGAGCGAGCAGATTTCATTGCACGGATTTTAGAAGCAACGCTCCGCTTGGAGGCTTTACCCAAAGACTATGGCGGCAGCGAGCCCGAATGGGAAAGCTCGCTTGATGCTGTGGGCGTGCTTGAGGCCTATCGTCAGATCTATCCTAGCGTGACCGGCCCATCGGCTGTAGATTTTCTTGCCTTTGATCATCGTAATTTCTCGTCCATTCGCAATTGCATCAATTCGGCGCGCAGCAATGCCCGCGCTGTGCGCACAGCTTTGACACGAGAGACATGGGAGGCAATCAATTCAGCCTGGCTAGAATTGCAACGTTTTGAATCGATCCATGCACAGAAGGGCTATTTTGATCGCGAGACTTTGGCGCGCTTTCTTGATTTTGCCAAAAAGACCTCGCTGGATGCCGATGGATCAGCCTATCGCACCATGCTGCGCAATGATGTCTATTGGTTTCAGCGTCTGGGTCTTTATGTTGAGAGAGCCGACAATACGGCCCGCATTCTCGACATGAAATATCATGTGCTCTTCCCTGAATCCGATCAAATCAAAGGGACGCGCGATTATTTTCAATGGACCACAATGTTGCGCGCCGTCTCGGCGCTCACCGCCTATCATTGGGTCTATCGCGATCAGGTGAAACCTTGGCAGGTGGCCGAACTGCTCATCCTGCGGCCAGAAATGCCGCGCTCGCTGATCTCGTCCTATAGTAATATTGTGCGCTTTAGTGGCCAGATCGCCCGAGCATATGGCCAGCAGGGGCCAACCCAGGAATTAGCCAAAGATGTGCTGACACGGCTTGAAAGCCTGCCCATTCGCGATATTTTTGCCAGTGGGCTGCATGAATTCGTCACCCATTTTATTGATGACACCAACAAATTAGGCCATACAATCAGCACCCAATATTTGTTGAGCTAAGATCAAGACGTCCATCACACGCTCTGTGTGCGAGAGCATCACATATCAATCCCTCTTAACCGGCCCTTGGAGGAAACCAGACATGACATATTGCTGCGCGATTTTGGTGCGCGAAGGCTTGGTCATGATTGCCGACACAAGAACCAATGCCGGCATTGACAATGTCTCGACCTATCGAAAGCTGTATCATTTTGGTGAACCCGGTCGCTATCAGATG
>CAIVAX010000014.1 GCA_903903935.1 uncultured Hyphomicrobiales bacterium
CGCCTCATCAACAAGAATATGATCAATGCCCGCATCAAGCTTATAGAGGACCCAAGCCGCATCGGAACGTGACAAAAGCGAGCGCGTGCGTTCAATCAGATCTTCAAAATCGAGAACACCCCGCATGGCTTTCATCTGCGCGTAAGTATCCAGAATAGTGGCAATGACGGTAAAGAGGGCCTTGCTGCGCTCTACTATTATAGCGGCGCGGTATTTATCCTTCATTTGCTCTAATCGATCGCGCTCTTCCTCTAATTGGTTAAGAATGTCGGGGTGTAGGTTGATCAGATCTTTGGTGATGATCTTAGTTTTACCTAAACCGCGCGGCTCGCCCTTTTGTGTGAAAAAGACATCAAAATAGGCCTCAATCTGCTTGTGGCTGAGGGTCGGGCAGGCAGCGGCCTTGTTGATGCGATTGCCGAGATTTATATCATTGGTGCTGCCTTGCTGCACTTTCTCAATCAATCCACTCCAATGGCTTGGATGAATGCCCTCTTCAAGAATGGATTTTTGAACTGAGGTTACAGTCTCATTCAAGCGCAGTCCCAAACGAACACCGAGCGCTTTGCCCCAAACATCTATACTTTGATGATTGCGGACCATTTCATAAATAACACTGCGATGCTTGAGCGCCTCATCAATGAGCTGGGAAAATGTGTAATCAGTCGTTTGTTCGGAGAGAATCTGCAAGGGTGTTGTTAAAGGATGATCCTTGCTTTGAACGGCCTGCAGCAAGGTTCTGAGTTTGGCATCCTTGAGCAAGAGGCTTTGCTCATCCTCGGCTAAAACTTCAAAACTGGCTGCGACATTGGCCTCAAAGGGAAAGAGATGGAGAAGCCGTTCGCAAAAGGCATGAATTGTTTGAATCTTTAATCCGCCGGGTGTTTCAACCGTCTTTGCAAATAAGCGGCGGGCCCGCACCAAAAGATTGGCATCGATACGAGCAAGAGACTCGCCCTTCACCGTCGCAATCGCCTGAGCCAGCTCTTGATCATCGAGCCTGATCCAAGTCGAGAGCGCATGAAAGACACGCAGCGACATATTGGCAGCAGCGGCTTTGGTAAAGGTGAGACACAATATTTTTGATGGCGGCGTCCCCTCGAGCAAAAGACGCATCACACGTTGGGTTAACACATGTGTCTTGCCAGATCCGGCATTTGCCGAAACCCAGGCCGAAGCCGCTGGATTGGACGCTAAGGCCTGGCGTTCAATCGTATCTTGAGGAATGGGAGGCCTATTCATTCCTCTGACCCCTCTGCTCCAGCCGACCACTCTTTGACCCGGGCCAGATGATCATAATCCGCATAGCGATGCGTGAATTTGACATAGGGACGCGAGAGATAAGGCATATCGGGATTGCGGAATTGGTTTAACAGCTGAACCAATCCGTCATAATGCTTTATGGTCCATTCTTGCATTTTGGTCGCATTGATTTTGACCGGCGTGAGCTCACCCTGAGCAATCATCTGCACATATAAGGATTCGCCAATATCTTCGTTTTTGACTGTGATGGCAAAGGCGCCGCGAGTCACCATGGCGGCTTCTAGAGTCAATTGCGAGGCAAAGCCAACTTCCACTTCTTTTTGTGTCGGCGGTGTACCCGTTTTGTAATCGATGATTGCTATATGCCCATCCTTATAATACTCGATCCGATCAGGCTGGGCTGTTAATTTGAACAAAGAGCCGTCCTGCAAGGGGATTTCAATCTGACCTGAGGTTTCCACAAGGAGATCGGAGAGGCCGGATCGCCGCTCTAAATCCCAGTCTAAGAATCGCTGCAAAGAAGATGTAATCCGTGGCCATTTGAAAATCTTGAATGCCGGATCGTTGAGCAATTCGTTGAAACTCTCTTCTGCCAAATTCAACAGATGCGCCTGCGCTGCCTGAGGCACAGCACCAAG
>CAIVAX010000015.1 GCA_903903935.1 uncultured Hyphomicrobiales bacterium
GTTCACAAGCACATTGAAAGGATTTGGGTCCTTGCCAAGATGCGAGGAAGACGTCTTGGAGAGCGACTTGCGTCGCTGCCTTCGAAGTCGCGCCTGTTCAGCACAATGCTGCGTGAGGCGTTCTACGGATATGTGCCCAGACCCCGCGCGTGCTCTCGACCCGATTCCTTGCAGGTAGGGTGGCAGCGCTGCTGACAACCAATCTCGCGCTAGGCGTTCTCACCCGCGCCGCACCACAACTCAACATCTTCGCCATCGGCTTTCCGCTCACCATCCTGATGGGGATTCTGGTGTTGGCCCTGTCGCTGCCCTATTTTGGTCAAACCCTTCACCGGCAATTCAGCGACGGCATTTCGGCCATGCTGCGCGCCGCAGGCGCGCTACGCTAGCGCTGAGTTCAGTTGCGATCAATCGATATCCCCGGCGGGCTGCGGCTTTTCTCTTGCCGAAAGCTACTTTCGAGGATCAAACTTCGGTGAAAATTTCAGCAAGAATGGCTTCATCAGCATGTCTTCCCTGATGACATGGCTGATCAGCCAATCCCGCAAAAATGCATTGAACTGTTCGCCCGACGAAACTGTCCATTCTTCGCCAATTTCCTTTTTGAACTGATCCAGCTTTTTAACCAATTCGCCGTGCGCTTCATGCAATTGCGCGGAGCCCGGATATCCGGCGGCAATGGCCACTGATTCTTCTCTTGAAAAATGAGAGATTGAATATGCGGAAAGCCGATCCAGTACCGCCACCAGATTCGCACGGTTTTTTGACTTCCAACTATGTTCAGCTTGATTGATGGTGTCAATGAGGTACTTGTGATCGTCGTCGATCAGGTCATTGCCCACACTCAATTGCTCACGCCACTGCAGACTCATACTGTCTCCTGAACCGAGTTGCAAAAACTTTACCCACTACCATTGAAGTTTAGCTTAGCGAATCAAAGGAATGGTCAATACCCTTCGCCCAAATCGACCGGCAAAACAACTTGGAAACAGCACTACTCCGAGGTGATTCCCATCGAGGGTGAGTCCTACCGGTTGAAGGACGCCCCGGAGCGTGCTCGAGCAGGCTGAATCAAGGCGCAAAAAGGGCAGGCCATGAAACCCCATCTGCCGTCTGGTCTGCGCCGCAGAATCCCGTTCTTTGTTCGGGATAACTGGACGCCTGAGCAGGCTTGTGCCGTAGTCGAACTACTGATGACTTGCGGGAGGTCATTTGCCGACGCTGCCAAAAGCAGATCCAGCAATACCTGCAGCAGGACCATGGCCGCGTGCCCACCTCATCCGACAACACCCCTGCCAACGAAGAACCGTTCTGACGAACCAGAAATCCATTCACTGATTGCAGGGCCCTTCGCGGCCTTTGACATTTGTCGGCACTCAACGCGGAACTCCGCCATATTTGTGCCGTTTTACACAGCCGCCAACACATGTACAACGTATCCGTTCCCACACTGGTCAGCATGTGAGGTTTCATGCTCCAACCCACGACCTGGCGACCCAA
>CAIVAX010000016.1 GCA_903903935.1 uncultured Hyphomicrobiales bacterium
CCATCAACTGTCTCGACAGCTTTTTCAAAGCCGATGGAGACATCAAAATAAGTCAAAGGCTCGCGATTGCTTTTGGCGGCATAGCCCGAGGGATAGACCTCGCGCGTATTACGCTTCACCGCGCCCCACATTTGATTGTTAAACACTACAGTGAGCATAGGCAGATTTTCGGCGCGCGAGACATAATGAGCGGGCAGAGGATTGCCAAACATATAGGCGCCATCTCCCACCGTGCAGATCACCAATTCATCGCCCACGGCAGCTTTAATGCCCAGCGATGTGCCAAGGCCCCAGCCAAGTCCGCCAGCTGCCGCCGTCGAGAACATAGTGCCGGGCTTGGTGAAGTTCATATGCTCGAGCGTGATGGGCGATTCTTTGACAAGAATGCCGCTGTTGCCGCGCACTTGTTCAAGGCAATGGGTAATCCAGACCGGGCTAATGGGTGTGCCTTGCTGGGATTTGATGAGCGCGGCGGCATATTTTTCATGCAAAGCGGCGCGCTGCTCAGCCACGCGCTTGCGCCGATCAGCAATGCGATCTCGTGCAGCACTCTGGCGCGACAGCAAGGCTTCCGTCAGGAGAGGCAGGCTGGCGCCCAATATGCCGGTGATTGCCAGATCGCTGGTGAAGCCGCGGATGGGATAGGCCGAGAAGAGCGGATCCGAGCCCAGATGAATGACTTTGCAATCTGGGTGCGGGGCTTTCTTGGAGGGGATCCAGGGCACATCGCAATCAATCACCAGAATGAGATCTGCACTGGCCAAATGTGCATCGGGCTCATAGCCCATATGCATGGGATGTTCGCTCGATAAGCACACATAGCGTGGCTTGCGCTGAACAACGGGAATGGCAAAGCACTCGGCGAGGGCGCCTAATTTGGCCATATCCGCTTCATCACGCCCCGTGCTGGAGGTGATGATCAAAGGATTTTGCGCCTTGGCGATCATATCAGCGGCTTGATCAATCGCCTGAGGATCGGGAAAGGGCACGCTGGGTGTGCTGCGGCGGCTGGGCGAGGCATAAGTGAAATTATTGAGCGGCGCAGCGAGCACTTCGCGCGGCAGGGTCAGATAGATCGGCCCCTTGGGCTCGGCCATAGAGATATTGATCGCCCGATCAATGCTGGTTTCCAGCACATGGGCATTGGGCAATTCATAATCCCATTTGGTGAATTCGCGCAGCATGGCGCCTTGATCGCGCATTTCCTGCGGCCAGTGAATCTCACCACTGCGCTGGCCCAATTCGCCGCCAGTCTCAGCATAGGGTGTGCGGCCGGCGCTAAAGAGCACGGGAATATTGCCGCGCCAAGCATTCATCAAACCGCAGATCGCATTGGCTGTGCCCACATTCACATGCACCATGACCAATTGCGGCTTGCCGGATTTGAGATAATAGCCAATGGCCATAGCCACAGCGACATTCTCATGCGGCACGGTGATGGGCTTTGGAAAGGGCTTGCCTTCGCTTTCGGCTTTCGAGAAGGCCTCAATCAGCGGGGCAAAATCTGTACCGGCATTGGCAAATAAATAGTCGATGCCGCGATCGGCCAGAAGGGCCAGATAGGCATCGGCAACAGTGCCAGATTCAATGGTCTTGGTCGTCACGCTTCTCTCCCGCTCAGGCTTGCCACTGCTTTATTTATGCTGGTATGGACCCAAGATCGCAAGATGACAAGATCACAGGCGAGGAAGCCTAAGCTGGATGGGGCACGTAATGCGCAAACTCGAATTGACCATTGCCACGAGTGATTATGATCATTTGCGTGATTTTCGCATTGGCGAGGTGCGCGCTGAGGGGATTGATCCCATCTGGTTGTCGATGGATTTTCATGAAATCTTTGCCCGCTTTGCCGCCCGCCGCGATTGGGATGTGAGCGAAATGTCGTTTGCCAAATTCACCGCATTGGCCAGCCAGCCTGAGGCGGAGATTATTGGCTTGCCGGTGTTTCCCTCGCGCATGTTTCGCTTCTCGTCTTTTTACATCAACCGCCATAAGGGGATTCACTCGGCTGCTGATCTGCGTGGCAAGCGTGTGGGCGTGCCTGAATGGGCGCAGACGGCGGCTGTCTATACACGCGGCTGGCTCCAGCATGTTGCTGGGGTTCCGCTGACCGACATTGAATGGGTGCAGGCTGGCACGGATGAGGCGGGTCGTCTGGAAAAGGTTGATCTCACTCTGCCCAAAGGCCTTAGTTTGACGCGTGTCAGCGATCGCACATTGGGCGATATGGTGGCTTCGGGTGAATTGGATTGTGTGATGATTGCGCGTGAACCCAAAGTGTTTCGCCAGAAACACCCCGATGTCGTGCGGCTCTTTCCTGATTATCGCAAATTAGAAGAGGATTATTACGACGCCACTGGCGTCTTTCCGATCATGCATGTTATTGCGATGCGCAAATCCTTGCTGGATCAGCACCCATGGGCTGCACGCAATCTCTATCTTGCCTTTGAAGAGGCCAAGCACAGATCCTTGGAGCGGATCAGAGATAATGCAGTGTCACGCTATCCTATTCCTTGGCTGGGCGATTATATCCGCGGTTTGCAGGCGCGCTTTGGCGAGGATTTGCACCCCTATGGGCTTGAGGCCAATTTGCCCACGCTCAAACTCTTCACGCAATATGCCTATGAACAGGGGATTGCTGGGCGCTTGGTGGCGCCTGAAGATTTGTTTGCCTCGGGGCTCGATATTTCCGTCAAAGTCTGATCAGGGATCTCGCAGGCAGCGCCTGAACAACAAGGCTCAATGTTAATATGGCAATGTTCGCATTGGCCATGGCCATGCACCCAGATAGGCCGCGTGGCGCGCTGACACCATTGGCAGATGATCGCTGTTTGGCTCATTTGCGAGTTTCTGATTGAGGAGTCTCTTTTTTAGGAGTCTCTGACTTTCCTGGATCGACATAATCCTTAGTTTGCATCGCCGCTTTGGCTTTGTCGATAATTGCTGCGGGCGTGTGGACGAGCTCTTCGACAACTTTTTGAATGGCCGGTCCATTGACGGGGATCACATCAAGCCCTGCGGTTTGGGCCTCGGCAAGAAAGCCCTTGTCGGTGACAATTGCATCCAGCGCTTTGCGCAAGAGGGCGATGCGATCAGCGGGCACGCCGGGCGGTGTGAGGAAGGGGCGACCAATCACAACATCCGCCGAAAACAATTTCATGATCTCGCGGTCTGAGTCATTGCGGGCAAAGTCTGACATCAAGGGCACAGATTTGAACTCAGGATCGCGTTCCAAGCCCACTTGCGCAATCAAGCGGATTTTGCCGGATCGCAGCCATTCGCCATTTTCAACTTTGAGGCTGTTGAAATTATTTCCTGCCCGGCCCTCCACTTCACCGCGCTCCATCGCCAGATTGACTTCAGCGCTGGTCTGATAGCCTGCGATGATTTTGAATTTCGTACCCAGAATATTGTTCATCACTGTGGGATAGAGCGCCGTATAAGAGCCAACGCCAGTGGCGCCCATCAGCACGCTGCGCTTCATGGCATCTTCAACGCTTTGCACGCCTGTGGCACTCCACACATAGACTGTCGAATTATTCGATGAGGTCGAGCCCAGCCAATGAAATTTGGCCGCGTCAAATTGCATACCGCGTCCATCGAGCACTTGGGCAAGAACGAAAGCGGGAATGAGTGTGCCTATGGTCGTGCCGTCTTTTGGCGCCTGATTGAAGAGATAATTGGCTGCGCGCACATGGCCTGCGCCGGGCAAATTGCGGATGATCACATTGGGCTTGCCGGGAATATGGGCTGGCAGATAGCGCGCGACGAGGCGGGCATTATTATCAAGACCGCCGCCCGGCCCGGTGCTGACGATCATTTCAATCGTCTTGTCTTTGTAGAAATCCTGAGCCTTTGCATTTGTGGGCAGGCCTAAGATGGGCAGGCCTGTGACTGGCAGGCCTATGACGGTCAGGCTCAAGGCAAGGCCGACCAAAAGGGGTGCGCTGATACAAGGTTTCAAATTTATCTCCCCGCAAAGACTGGTCCGATTCGGACTTATTTGAGCCAGAATGCGGCGGTTCTTTCTTTCTGGCAAGATCACCCTTCTGAGCTTTCTTGGCTGCCGTTTAGGTCCTTTACGCTGGCGCATTCTCATTGCAAACCGGCGCTGGAGATGTAAAGTCTGCCTCAATATTTTAGGAGGAGCGGATCAGTGTTTGCTCAAATCAATCATATGGCCATGGTTAGCGCTCAATGGCCCATTATTGGCCGTTTTTATGAAGCGACATTCGGCCTCAAAACATCCGGCAAGGTCAGTCGTCCAGCCAATGGCATGACGGTGGGCGATGGCATTGTGGGGCTCAATATTAATCCGCTGCGCGATGGCTATGTGGGTGGGCTTGATCATTTCGGTATGAGGGTTGATCAGGTTGATATTGTGCTTGAGCGCATGAAGAAGAATTTTTCTCAAGCAGGCATGGTCAAGCGGCCTTCTACGCGGCCCTTTGCTGCTTATTCCGCGCATGATCCTGATGGCAATGTCTTTGACCTTGCCGAGAAGACCAGCAAGCTGAATGAAATCTATGCCGATCAGGCGGAGAAATCTTGGACGCAGGATCGCTATTTGAACAAATTTGCAATCCGCACGCCTAATGCGGAGCGCGTGGCAGAGTTTTATCATCAGGTCTTTGAGCTTGATGTGGTGAAAAACCCAACGGGTAAGCCTGGATTTTATCTCACCGATGGCCATGTGACTTTGCTCATTCTGCCTTGGTCGATTGATCTGTTTGCTGGCATGGCGATCAAGCGGCCGGGGCCAGATCATATTGGCTTCAAGGTTGAAAATATCGACAGCTTCAAAGAGCATATGCGCTCTGTTGCGGGGGCTAATTATTATCTCTCGCCCATGGCTTTGGGCGGTAGCAAAGAAGCCGATGTGCGCAAGAATTTCCTGGCTGAGACCTGTGCAGGAAAATTGCAATTTGCCGATCCTGGTGCGGTGTGGATTGATGTGACGGATGAATAACCATCTGAGGGATCAGCTGGA
>CAIVAX010000017.1 GCA_903903935.1 uncultured Hyphomicrobiales bacterium
CCGTTTGTCCCTCTTACAGAGGGTCAAGAGCGCTGACAATCGAACCATACAGGCTCAGGGTTCGGCAACTGGACAGATGGCACCTTGAACGCCATGCTCCTGTACGCCTTGCTCAGGAACAACAGACAGCCGGAATGGCCAAACGCGTCAATTTGGAGAGTGCAATGGAGAATGAGTTTGTCGCCCCGCAGAAACTGCATTTTACCCCAGCAGCATGGGCGGTGCTGGCGGCTTTTGCCAAGGAACTTTCCACGCGTACACCTGATCAAGATATTGGCCCCATTTTGGTGCAATGGGTAAGGGAGCGCCAATATGGCGATCGGGGCAAAATGATTGAGTGTGGCCCCGGCCCCATTCTCACCGCGCGTCTGCCGCGCCCCGTGCCAGAGCCATGGTTGGGTAGTTTTGAGGGCATTCGCTATGCGGCGCGCTTACCAAAGAATATGGCAGAGCATTCCGGCATGATTGAATTTGATGTTGATCCTAAACCCCGCGTGACCATGTTGAGCGTTCTGATGAAATAGGACGGAGCGCCGAATTTGGCCTCATAGAGCTGCTGTATCGGTTCAATCTATAAAGTCGTTGCTTAGCATTAAGTCTTTACTCAAAGTTTTACTCTTTACTCAGGAGTTCATGTTCGCTGGGGTGATGGCAGGAGCAGATATGATTTTTGCGCTCAAGCTTCATACCATTTTGGTCGTTTTTCATTTGATAGGCCTGATCCTTGGCTTTGGTGGGGCCATTGCGGTTGATGCGCTCATGCTCAAGCGGGCTTTCTTTAGCCGCATCAATCGTGACCTCATTCACACGACCGAATTTCTCTCGCAATTGGTGACATTGGGCTTGGTCATTTTGTGGATCAGCGGTATTGCGCTGGCGCTGGACAATTATCACGCCAATCCCAAATTCCTCACCAATGCGAAATTCTGGGCCAAAGTCTGCATTGTCATCATGCTCACCATTGGCGCTTATAATATTCACACCAATGTCTTGCCTAGGGTTCGTCAGTATGAAGGCCGGTCATTATTGGATGGGGCGTCCGCTGGCACATGTTTTACTTGGGCCTTGGCCTCAGCCGTGTCGATTGTGTCGTGGACTCTGCCTGTCTTGCTGGGCTCAGCGCGAGAGCTGAGCTATGTGACGCCGTTTTTTACCGTCATCTTATTTTATGTCGGCTGCATCATAAGTGTATTCATTCCCATTTTCATCTTCTGCTATTTAAGTAGCAAATTGGATGAAGAAGGCAAAGTCATGATCGATCATTCAAATGAAGCTGATTTTGTGAGAGTCTGCTCAATCATCTCATTCTGGTTTTGCAGCGCAATTTCAATATGCACTCCAAATAGGCGCGTCCGATCAGCAAATTTAAAGTGTCACTGGATGGTGGAGTTTAGGGCAGCGAGCTGCAATCATTCTTTTTTAAATGCTCTCGGGATCCGATATGGCATTCGAAGCGGATTTGTTTTTCTCTTGCCCGATTTGTTTTACGAGTTGAGCTTGCTCTGATGATGCTTCTGTCCATATTAATCAGAGAGCCAAATAATCTTCTGTAGGGCGATTGAATCGCGACCGTTGCCTCAATATCATCATTAATCGGGATGATGGATAAGCGGTTGACAGTGATGGCATTCCCAGCTTCAAGAGTGGCAATACCACCTCTCAAAGCGCTGATGGCGGCCTCTTGCCGCTGTTCGATGGTTCTGTTGATATTGCCGCGAATAGCAGCCAGACTCGCGCTATCTACAATGCTTTGCAATTTCTCATGATAGGTATTGGCTTTAGAATAATCGAGCGACAAAGCGATGATCGCAATGAGCGGCAGGGCGCCGATCGCAAAGATGACGGCAACGCCGCCATGACGATTCTGTGCAAAGCTCGATAGGGAATCGCTAAAAACTCTTACTCGGGGAAATGTCAAACTCATTACTTAACCCGCTTGATCGGTTACAATCTCATGCAAATGAGTTTAGGTGCAAATGCCGTCATTTCTGTTGAGCCTATGTTAAGCCCGTGATGGCTAC
>CAIVAX010000018.1 GCA_903903935.1 uncultured Hyphomicrobiales bacterium
GCGAGCATGAAGGTGATGGCGAGCAAGCCGCCAAAGCCAAACAGCACCTGCTTGCGCATGCCCAAGGCACCCGTCAGTACTTTCACAAAGCCTGCCTTGAATGCATCGAATCGACGATCAAAAGCCTCAGCCATGCGTGCGCCGAAGGATTTCGGACCCGAATGACCGTGATCTTCGCCCGACAGCAATTGCCGCGCGAGTGCGGGCACAACTGTAAAGGACAAAACAAAAGAGGCCAGCATCGACAAAACAACGGTGATGGCGAGCGGGATAAAGAGGAAGCGCGCCGCCCCTTCAAGCAAGAGCACCGGAATGAAGACGATACAGATGCAAAGTGTTGCCACCGTAAGCGGCTGCACGACTTCGCCCGACCCTTCCACAATGGCAATGGTCAGCGGTTTGCCGAGCGCTTGGTTGCGGTGAATATTTTCCATCACCACAGTCGCATTATCGACCAGCATGCCGATAGCCAGAGCCATCCCGCCCAAAGTCATCAGATTGATCGTCTGGCCGGTGAAATAGAGCCCCGCCATGCCAGCAAAGATCGAAAGTGGAATGGAGGCTGCCACAACCAATGTATTGCGCCAGCTGCCCAGGAATACAAGAATCATCAGCGAGACAAGAATTGAGGAGATGATCGCCTCTTCGACCACATTGTGTACCGCGGCGCGCACAAAGATCGACTGGTCAAAGTCCATGCGCAATTCAAGACCCGAGGGGGCCGTCTCCTGAATCTCGGGCAGAATGCCACGCACCGCATCGACAACTTTCAGCGTCGAGGCATGGGTGTGTTTCAAAATCGGAATGAAGGCCGCACGCTGCCCGTCAATACGCACAATATTGGACTGCTGCGAAAAACTGTCTTTGACAATAGCAATATCAGCCAGAGTCACCATCACGCCTTCGCGCACGCCCACCGGGATATTGTTGAATTGCTCAACAAAGCGCGGGCTTGAATTGAGCTGGATCGCATATTCCTTGGCGCCCAGGCGGGCGACACCTGCGGGCACAATCACATTGCTCGTGCCCAAAGCATTGACGACATCCATCTGCGACAGGCCTTTGGAAGCCGCCTTCAACGGATCGACTTCGACAATGATCTGGCGATTCTTGCCGCCAAAGGCTGACGGAATGGACAGGCCTGGAATGGTGAAGAGTTTTACGCGCAGGAAGTTATTGGCATAATCGGAAATCTGCTGCTCGGGCACACTGGTGGAATTGAGCGTCACCTGCACGACCGGAACATTGGATGCATTGAACTGGATGATATTGGGCGGTTGCATGCCGGGAGGCGCGATGCGCAGCACAGCATTGCTTTGCGCGGAAATCTGCGCAATGGCGCCACCAATATCTGTGCCTGGCTGGAAATAGATCTTCAAAATGCCCTGGCCGGGAATAGACAGGGATTCGATATGATCCACACCATTCACGGTGGTCGAATAGGCGCGCTCGGAAACGAGCACAACACGCCGTTCCATATCTTCTGCCGACAGTCCATTATAGGACCAAGCGACATAGACGACAGGAATATCAATGGCGGGGAAAATATCGACGATCATGCGCGAGACCGAAATAAAACCCGTCAGCATGATCAGGACAGCGGTCACGGCCATTGTATAAGGCCGCCTCAAAGCAAGCTTCACCAACGCCAGCACGTCACATTCCTCCTGCTCTCATTTTTGTGATTAAAGCTAGAGGTTTACCGGGGGAAAGCAAGGCGACGGGCAAATGTCGGCAGGGACTAGAGTTTCGTGCCCCGCGCGCCACGCCAGAAAACGAAGATCGACAGCCCCAGAATGAGCATCGAGCCCATCAGCCCGCCGCGATAGCCAAAGCCTAAATTGTCGGACAGGAAGCCGGTGAAGAAGGGCCCCAGGATCAGGGCGAAGTCCTGGCTCGTGCGCAGCAGACCCATATAAATGCCGCGCTGGTTTTCAGGCGCGACATCGGCGACATAGGCAATGAGAGTTGGTGTGGCGATCCCCGAGCCTGCACCAAACATGATAGCCGTCAGCCAGAGGAACACCGGATGGTCGCCAAAGGCCAGCATGGCGCAGGCGGCAAAGGTCGCAGCACCCGCCAAAATGATCGACCCAACCCGACCGAATTCACGCGACAAAGCCGCATTAAAGGGCAAAACAGCCAGATTGGCGCAGGCACCGGCGGTCAGAAGCAGGCCAATGGCAGCCATATCCCAACCAAAATGGCTTTGCGCAATCAGCGGCATCACGATCCAGTTGGACGCTGTGCGCGCATAGAAAATCGCAAAATACATCAAGCCGACGCCAGCGCTCGCAATAGCAATGGCGCGCAGCGAACCTAATTTCTGGGAACCCGCCTTGTGCTTCTTTTCCTCAGGCCAAGGAATGACCATGAAAGCAACGACGCCCGCCAGCGCGATCAATCCATTGACGAAATAAGGCGCGGAATAGCCCCAACCCGCCGCGACCAGACCGCCAATCGCGGGGCCCAGCGCCGTGCCCGTCATATTGGCTGCCTGATAGAAAGAGGCA
>CAIVAX010000019.1 GCA_903903935.1 uncultured Hyphomicrobiales bacterium
CTTATTCATCAGGCTGGCGGAATCCACCGTGACCTTCGGGCCCATGGACCAATTGGGATGCGCCAAGGCTTGGTCGCGACTGGCGGCGGCAATCTTTTCTTTTGACCATGTGCGAAAGGGCCCGCCAGAGGCGGTCAGCACCAGCTTTTCGACGCTGACAAGAGCGCGCTGCCCTAGGCATTGGAAAATGGCATTATGCTCACTGTCCATGGGCAGGATTTGACTGCCAAAGCGCGCAGCATCTGCCATGACAGGATAGCCAGCGCAGACCAAGGTCTCCTTATTGGCCAAAGCAATGGTGCGGCCCTGTTGGATCGCCGCATGGGTTGGTGCCACACCTGCTGTGCCCACAATAGCTGCGACCACCAGATCACAAGGCATGACAGCTGCCTCAAGAACAGCGGCGGGCCCTGCCCCAACCTTGATATTTGTTCCGGCCAATTGCTCAGCCAGTGCCTGATAGCCATAAGGATCGGCAATCACAGCACACCCAGCGCGCAAGCTCCGGGCCATTTGCGCGAGCGCTATCACATCGCGCCCGCCCACAATGGCGACAACTTCAAAGCCATCAGGATTAGCGCAAATGAGATCAGCGGTTGATCTGCCAATCGAGCCTGTAGCGCCCAGAATGACAAGCTTGCGGACAGAGTTTGATTGGGGCATTGAGACGCCAGTTTGAGCTTGTTGTGATCTTTGATCCATCATTCTACCAGCTCAATAGTCCATTCTACCAGCTCAATAGTCCATGGGAAGCTAACAGACTGCCCTCGTGCCACGCACCCAGACCCGCTGCAAAGATGGCTGCCACTGTAAAGCCATCCAGTCGATCCATAAAGCCGCCATGACCGGGAATGAGATGACTGGAGTCCTTAACGCCAAAGTGCCGCTTCAAAGAGGATTCAGCCAGATCGCCGCCTTGCGCAATCATGCCCGTGACCCAGCCCATCACGAGCAAAGCCACAGAGGACATTTCAACTGGCGAGAGCCAAATTTGCACAGCGAGCCAGCCTGCAATTGCGGCAGATAAAGTGCCCACCAGAAACCCCGACCAGGTTTTTGAGGGAGAGACAGCGGGCCATAATTTGGGACCACCAATCAACCGGCCAGCAAAATAGGCCATAATATCGGTGCACCAGACAATGGCGAACAACCACAAAAGAGCTTCATAGCCCCACAGCAGGGAGAGACGCAGAACGAGCACTGCAATTAAAAGCCCACCCGCATAGACAAGACCCAAGGCTGACCAAATCCGTTTGCCCGGCTCCGCCACAAGCGCCAAGAGGCCCGCCCCAATGAAGAGCAGAGCCACAGCCGACATGGGCGCCAGACTTTTGACTGCGAGACAGGCCAGCACCAAAAAGACAGCGCCCATGATCCAACGCAGACGAAAACGCGCCCCGCCAATCAGGCCTTGCCATTCCCAGATGATAGCAACCGAGGACACAAGCCAGAAGATGATAAAATATTCGCCGCCCCATTTTGTCGTGGTGAGCGCAGCTGCAATCATCACCACGCCTGAGATGAGTCGCGCAGACAAATCGCTCATGCCCGAGGGCGGTGTTTTGGCCGCTGATCCATCTAGGCCGGGAGGTATGAGAGGATTGGAAGAGATCTGCGACATTATGATCCTGTTTTGGCCGCCGGCTGAAGGCTGCCGACCAATCCACCAAAGCGACGATCGCGCGCTGCAAATTGCTGCAAGGCGCTCTCCAAAGTGTCGCGATCAAAATCGGGCCAATGGCTGGGCACAAACACAAATTCAGAATAGGCCGCTTGCCACAATAAGAAGTTCGACAATCTTTGCTCACCCGAGGTGCGAATGATCACATCAGGATCTGGGAGATCGGCTGTATCGAGATGATCGGCAATCTGATCGGGATTGATGTCGCCGGGCTGCATATGACCTTGGGCAATTTTGAGTGCTAATTTTTGCATAGCACTGGCTAATTCCTGTCTGGCGCCATAATTAAAGGCGATCACCAAAGTCATCGCCTGATTGGCTCTGGTCAAGTCTTCGGCCTCTTGCAAC
>CAIVAX010000020.1 GCA_903903935.1 uncultured Hyphomicrobiales bacterium
GAGATGATCGGATCATGCGCCAAAGCAGGAGAGGACAAAGAGACGATCAGCCCATAAGCCAGAGGCACCAAGCCACAGGCTTGGAATAAGCTCGGCAGGCGCAAGCCCTCTAAACCAGATTGCGCTGTCCTAAATTTGTAAAGCCAGCGATGCATCAGCTCCCCCGCTCTTTTCTTTCTGAAGGTTAGGCTAAATATGGCAGTACTCAAGCTTGAACGCAAGCATAGACCAAAATTCTGATAAGATGGAATGTCGCGGCACACAGAAAGACCAGCATACGACCAGTTAAGTGACGACCCTGCTTAAAAAAGCCACAGGTCAGTCAAAGTTAAAATTGGCGCCTCTAAGTAAAACACAGTTTAAGCTGACAAAATAAATCATCCCCTCCAATCCTGACGAGTGGAGCGATTTAGCCCTCTCGGATGAGTTGAGACACTGCACGCAGCCCGCCGCAAGCCTGTCTTGTGTTGCGCTCTGTTTACGATTTCACTGAGAGGCAATCTCTCTCGACTGCAGAAGAGACTGTGCTGCAATTCATTTCAACCGCCGCTGTGTTTTCTCCGATTCATTTCAAGCGTCAAATCATGTGACCCATTATTTCATTAGTCATTATTGTTGAGAGTCTGTCATGTCGCGATTTCTGTCGTTTTTGTATGGGCTGTTCCTATTCATCGCTGTAACCAACCCGGAGATTTCCGTAGGCTTATTTCATGGCACTGCGCTTGCTCAAGAGCTCACGGATCGACCGACTAATCTGATCGGCATAGCGGGAGATGGACAAGTCACACTGAGTTTTGATCCGCCCAGTCTGGCTGCTTTCTTTTACAGTGAAACGAGTTATGAAATTACCTCCAGCCCGCCAACAACGAGCACACTCACCACTCAAAATACAGTTACGATCAATGGGCTTACGAATGGCACAGCTTATCAATTTGTCGTCACCCCCAAGAACGACACTGCCCCTTTATCACCATCCGATCCCTCAGCTCCTGTCACTCCAAAAGCCAGCACGCCAGCTCCGATCATACCCGCGACAGCGAGCCTGAATTTGACAACAAGCGCGAGCTCATTGCAATTGGGCCAAAGCCTCACCCTCACCGCCAGCCTTTCGCCCACATCCGCCACAGGCAGCATCACTTTTAAAGATGGCGCAACAGTTTTGGGCACAGGCCCTCTGGCCAATGGCACTGCGAGTCTGAGCACCAGCGCTCTTGCCATCGGCGCGCATAGCATAACCGCCATCTATGCGGGGGACACCAACACAAGCAGCGCCACCAGTCACAGCGCAAACTGTGACGATTACGCAATCAACGAGTGCGCTCACACTTGCTGCCAGCGCCAACTCCCTGCAATTGGGCCAAAGCGTCACCCTCACTGCCAGCCTCACGCCGACATCCGCCACAGGCAGCATCATTTTTAAAGAAAGCCTCAATCTCAGCCTGAAAGCGGCCAGCACAGCCTCAAGCGTGCTGGCCAAAATCGAAGGCGCGGAAGTAACGGCGCACTTTTCCGGCACCAGCAAGGATTATAAAATCAAAGTCACCGCCGCGGGCAGTTTCACCATTAAGGATTTGCGCTCCAAATCACCCGATGGTGCGGGCACAATTAAAGGGGCGCATTATTTCCAATTCAGCGATATCAAAACGGCCACACGCAGCGGCGATGCGATGATTGATGCTTTACTCATGGGCGGCACCAATCAATTCTGGCACAGTGGCCAGTCCGCTACGCTTGGCACAAATGCGATCAAGCCTGGCCTGATGGGCCTGAGTTCCGAAAGCGCATTGCATGAATTGAAATATTGCTTTCTACAAAGTGCCGAAGGCTCAGCCACGGATAAAAAGGGCTTTGTCGCAATGAACGAGACGCAAAAGGCGGCAGTGGAAAAAGCGCTGACTTATCTCTCGTCTCTCGCAAATCTCACATTCACCCTGACCACAGATCCCACACAGGCCAATATCAAATTTGGCACCAATAAGCAGAACGCCAGCGCCGCTTATGCCTATCTGCCGCATGAGTTAAAGGTCGATGCGAGCTATCTTTTTCTGGCCAATAATCAGGCCTCGAGTTCCGATTTTTCGGAAGGCAGCTATGGCTGGGAGGTCTTGCTGCACGAGCTGGGCCATGCAGTCGGCCTCAAACATCCTGGCAATTATGATGCAGGTGGCGGCGGCACGCCCGGCCCCTATCTGCCAGGCGCTTTTGATACACGCCGATATACGATCATGTCCTATAATAATCCCAAGGATGGATCGCAATTGCTGATCAGCCAAAACGGCAGCACCTATAATGCCGTTTCAACACCCTATAATCCCAGCACCTATATGGTGCATGATATTGCAGCGCTGCAATATCTCTACGGCGCCAACACCAGCGCCGCGCAAAGCGGCGCTTCAACCAATCTCGCCAATTTTAAGGGCTTTCAAACGCTCTGGGCGCCCAATAATGGCGTCATCGATGCGTCTAGCCAGACCTCAGCCAATCTGATCGACACGCGCGGCGGCGCTTATTGCTCTATCGGCATTCAAACGCCCGCCACCGAGGCGCTGAAAGATTATCCCGCCAAGATTCAAAAACTCCCCAGCTATTCCGGCCTGCTCAATCTGGGCATTGCCTATGGCAGTGTGATCACCTCAGTTCAAGGCGGCACGAAGGAGGATAAAATCTTCGCCAATGAAGCCGCCAGCTTGATGACCATTGATGGCGGCGCGGGACAAGACATTGCCTATCTGGCCGGCGATGCCGCCGATTGGTCAGTGGATCAGGCCAATAAGATCTATACGCGCGCCAGCACAGGCCAGAGCATTACTCTGCACAATATCGAAACAGTGAGCTTTTATGATCCCGCCACAACCAGCCTGATGATGACAGCCTGATATGGTGAGAAATACAACCCGATTGCTTAATGCTTTGAGGGCCAGTCAAAACACGCCAACGCAAGCGAGGCTTGACGTAAGGTGAACAACAAACACCGCCTGTCTTGCTGTTATCGCCAGCTTTGCCTTGAGGAGAGAAAACTGTCACAGGCTGGACAGCGAAATTCTTTCTGTTACTGAGGATTTAAACGCTTAAATGCTGCCTTGGCGTGAAAAGCGCAGATGAACACTCCTCCTTGCAAATAAGAGATATCAACCGTGCAACTCAAAACCTTTGTTTGGCTTTTTGTCAGCCTGCTTCTAGCCGTGCCAGCCTCTGCGGCAGATGGTGCAGGCGAGTTGATCCGCATCCCCTCTGCCCGCGCGGCGGCGACAATCCCAGTCTTTGTTCACACCACCAAGGGCGCACGCGCGACTGTGGTTCTGTTATCGGGCGGTGGCGGTGGCATCGGCAATGTCAAAGATGGCGTGTGGCCAGACAGCAAAAATTTTGTGGTGCGCACCGCCCCGCAATTCGCCAATAATGGTGTTAACGTCGCCGTCGTGGGACGGGTCTCGGACATGAAAGACCTAGACTATAGCGATCGGGTCAGCACAACACATGTAGATGATCTTCGCCGCGTCCTTCAAATGGTGAAGAAGACAGTCTCAGGTCCAATCTGGCTGGTAGGAACCAGCCGTGGCACGGTTTCAGCAACCGCGGCAGGCATTGCCCTGCGCGATCAGAAATTGATCGACGGCCTTGTGCTCACCTCCAGTGTGACCAATTTTAAAAAGACGGGGGCCATTCCCTCGCAAAATCTTGACCTCCTGACTGTGCCTGTGCTGGTGATGCATCACGAACGCGATGCCTGTAAAATCTGCAATCCCAATGAAGTGCCGGCCATCCTCAAGGGCCTAACCAACGCACCCATCAAAAAGCTGGTAATGGTCAATGGCGGGGGGAATCCCATCGGCGATCCCTGTGAAGCCCTGCATTACCATGGCTTCATCGGCATGGAGAAAGAGGCAGTCAGCATCATCACGAACTGGATCAAGAAGCCGACAGGCTAAGCCCTGTCTCAGCTCCAAAGTGAAACGCGCCTGATCGGCTGCGCGAGTGAAGAGGGCTTATAATCCGATTTGAAAAAACTGGTGCCGGCGGAGAGGATTGAACTCCCGACCTTCGGTTTACAAAACCGC
>CAIVAX010000021.1 GCA_903903935.1 uncultured Hyphomicrobiales bacterium
CATGGCGTCAACGACAAAAATGTTCTGGCAGAATTTGATGTGACGAATGGCGTGCTGGATTTTCTTCCCAATTTGCCGCCCTTATCCGGCATTGCAGGCACAGGCAGGATCACAGGCACACAAGCCGTTTTTGATAGCACGCAAGGCCATGTGCAATTGGCGGAAGGTCAAGTGCTCACCATGAGCGAGGGGCGTTTTGAAGTGCCCGATCTTGATCCGCGCTTTGCCACTGGCAATTTAAAAGCCAAGATCAATGGCAAATTAGATGCTGTGGCAAATTTTCTGGGCCGCGAAGCGCTGAAGAGTTTTGGCGGCATGCCGATTGATACGAATGTGGCGCATGGTCAGGTCGAAGGCAATGTGACGCTTGATATCAAACTCTATTCATCTGATCTCCCGGATCGCCTGACGATCAAGGTCAATGCCAAAGTCTCCAATTTTGTTTATGATGATCTGATTGGCAGCGAAAAGTTTGATCAAGGTCTTCTCAGCGTCACTGCAGACAAAAATGGCCTGCGGGCCAATGGTCAGGGACGCATGTTTGGTGCGCCTGCCAATCTAGAGATTAAACGCACAGGCAATGGCCCAGCTGAATCTACTATCAGCATGACGATTGATGAGACGGCCCGCACGAAAATGGGCTGGCTCTCAGCGCCAATTGTCTCAGGGCCGGTTGGCGCAAAATTATCGACGGATTTGACCAAGCTCAAACCCATAAGGGCGCAAGTTGAACTTGATCTTGGCAAAGCCAGTCTCGATGGGCTTTTGCCCGGCTATAGCAAGCCCTCTGGCCGGGCTGCGCGCGCCTCCTTTGCGCTGACGTCTATGTCCTCTGGTCTTGTGATTGATCGATTGAATTTTGACGGAGGTAATGGCGTCCAAGCGCTAGGCGCGCTGACGCTCGATTCATCGGGCAATCTGGCCTCGGGAAAATTGTCGCAAATGCGATTATCACCGGGCGATGACATGAAGCTCGATTTTGATATGAGCAAACAGATTGTGCGGATCAATGTGCGCGCCAGCACTTTGGATGCGCGGCCCTTCATGCGCCAATTGTCTGGTGTCGATCCCAGTCATGCCAATGATAGTTTTGGCAATCGTGATATTGACCTTGATCTGCGCGCCAATCTTCTGACAGGCCAAAATCGGCAATCCATTTCCAATGCGGATTTGCGTTATGTGGGCCATGGCTCCGTGCATAAGCAATTGGCTTTCACCGGCAGGCTGGGCAAGGATGCCGTTGGCGCGCAATTGATCCCCAATGCAGCGGGCAGCGTGCCTACGATCAAAATCACCAGCAAGGATGGCGGTAGCCTCTTATCTTTTCTGGATTTTTATCGCCATCTTGAAGGCGGTGAACTGACTTTGATGGCGCAAATTCAAGATAAGGTGATGGAGGGCTATCTCCATATTGTGAAC
Organism: uncultured Hyphomicrobiales bacterium; assembly: GCA_903903935.1. GTDB lineage: Bacteria > Pseudomonadota > Alphaproteobacteria > Rhizobiales > Beijerinckiaceae > Terripilifer. The sequence goes on from CAIVAX010000021.1 coordinate 1,420, forward strand.
TTCCAAATCCGAGACGAACCCGGTCTCAAGCGCCTTGTGTCTGAATCGGCTACACAAAGAGAAAGTATTGGCGCACCGATTGATCCTGCACTTGTGCAGTTCAACAAATTGCAGGTCTCCTTCGCCCGTTGGCCCAGCCGGATTGATTTGCGCGATGGGGTAATATACGGCCCGCAGATTGGTTTGAGTGGCTCAGGCACGCTGGATTATGCGACTAATCGCGTTCAGGTGAACGGGACTTTTGTGCCAGCCTATGGATTGAACAATTTGTTTGCTCAAATTCCAGTCTTTGGAGCAATCGTGGGCGGCGGATCCCATGAGGGTTTATTCGCCGTCAATTTTCAGATTGCCGGTTCTGCCAGCGCGCCCATTCTGACGATCAATCCTTTATCGGCGATTGCCCCTGGCATATTACGCAAAATGTTTGGCACGATGGATCCCAACCCGTCAGCCGATCCCAAACAGCCGCAGCCCATTGAGCCAAGATCATCTACTCAGCCCAAATTGCCGCTCTCGATCAATCCTGTGCGGTGATCATTCGGCTTTCAGCAAGACATGTTTTTTCTTGCCGAGCGAGAGCTTGATCACGCCATCGCTGTTCACATGGGCTTGTGAGAGAAGCGCGCGATCATCATTGGCCAGCTCATCATTGATGCGCAGACCACCGCCCTTGATCTGACGCCGCGCCTCGCCAGTTGAGGCGACAAGACCGGCTTTGACAAAGGCGTTGAGCACACCAATGCCAGCACTCAGCTCTTGCGCTGTGACATAGATGGTGGGCAATGAGGCGGAGATTGTGCCCTCCTCAAAGGTCTTGCGCGCTGTCTCTGCAGCGAGGTCAGCAGCCTCACGTCCATGCACCATTGTGGTGGCTTCATTGGCCAGAATCTTTTTGGCCTCATTGATTTCAGCGCCACCAAGAGTTTCAAGTTTGTGGATTTCATCCATCGGCAATTCAGTGAAGAGGCGCAGGAAGCGGCCCACATCGGCATCTTCCGAATTGCGCCAGAATTGCCAGTAATCATAAACGGGCAACATATCTTCATTGAGCCAGACAGCGCCAGCGGCGGTCTTGCCCATTTTGGCGCCAGAAGATGTTGTCAGCAAAGGCGAGGTCAGCGCATATAATTGCGGGCGCCCCATGCGGCGTCCCAAATCAATGCCGGTGACAATATTGCCCCATTGATCCGAGCCGCCCATTTGCAGCACACAGCCATAGCGCTTGTTGAGCTCGACAAAATCATAAGCCTGCAAGCACATGTAATTAAATTCGATGAAAGATAATTCCTGATCGCGCTCGAGACGCATCTTCACCGAATCCATCGACAGCATACGGTTTACCGAAAAGTGCCGCCCAACGTCGCGAAGAAATTCAATGTAATTGAGGGCGGTCAGCCATTCGGCATTATCGGGCATGATCGCATCATGAGACCCCGAGCCGAAGGTCAGAAATTTTGCGAAGATCTTTTTGATGCTGTTCTTGTTCTCATCTATCTGCTCAATCGATAACAGCTTGCGGCTCTCATCCTTGCCAGAAGGATCACCCACACGCGTTGTCCCTCCGCCCATCAGGGGCACAGGCTTATTGCCGGTTTTTTGCAACCAGCGCAGCATCATAATGGGCAGCAGCGATCCCACATGCAGAGAAGAGGCGGTGCAATCAAAGCCAATATAGGCTGTGAGATCACCCGAGCGGGCTTTGGCATCGACGCCTTCGAGATCAGAGCATTGATGCAAAAAACCACGCTCTAGCAAAATAGCCAGAAAATCAGATTTGGGATGAAAGTCAGTCGTCATATCCAACCCTTTGCAGTCTTGCCGTCATAGAGCTTGGCAGTATTGCCGTCATAGAGCTTGGCAGGCTTGCCGTCATAGAGCTTGGCAGGCTTGCCGTCATCGAGAGAGGTTTAATCAACATCCTCAACCTTGTCTGGTCCGCCGCCATTCACGCGCTGCGCCAGTGAGGCTTCCATAAAATTATCTAAATCACCATCGAGCACTTCATCGGGCGTACCAGAGACATAACCGGTGCGCAGATCCTTGACCATTTGATAGGGCTGCAACACATAAGAGCGAATTTGATGGCCCCAGCCAATTTCAGTCTTAGAAGCGGCAATGACATTGGCGGCCGCTTCGCGCTCTTCAATCTCTTTTTCATAAAGACGCGCGCGCAACATGTTCCAGGCCGTCGCTCTGTTCTTATGTTGCGAGCGCTCCATCTGACAGGCCACCACAATACCTGAGGGGATATGTGTGATGCGCACAGCTGAGTCAGTTGTATTGACGTGCTGGCCACCCGCGCCTGAGGAGCGATAGGTATCAATGCGGCAATCAGATTCATTGATCTGAATGTCAATGCGATCATCAATCACCGGATAGACCCACACAGAGGCAAAGCTGGTGTGACGGCGCGCATTGGAGTCGAAAGGTGAAATGCGCACAAGACGATGCACGCCTGATTCCGTTTTCAGCCAGCCATGCGCATTGTGACCTTTGATGACGATGGTGGCTGATTTAATGCCCGCCTCTTCGCCATCCGTCTCCTCAATATAGTCGACTTTGAATTTGCGCCGCTCCGCCCATCTTGTGTACATGCGCAGCAACATGCGCGCCCAGTCGCAGGATTCTGTTCCCCCTGCGCCCGAATGCACTTCGAGATAAGTATCATTGCCATCGGCTTCGCCCGAAAGCAAAGCTTCGATCTGCCGACGCTCGGCATCCACATTGAGGGCCTTGAGTTGCTCAAGACCTTCGCGTTCGACATCGACATCGGCTTCCGCCTCACCCAGTTCGACAAGGGTTATGGCATCTTCAAGATCACGCTCAAAGCGCGACAATGAGCCCAAACGATCTTCAAGATCGGTGCGCTCGCGCATGATCTTTTGCGCGGCCTCCGCATCATTCCACAGATTGGGATCTTCGACTTTAGCGTTTAATTCGGCAAGCCGCCGTGTGGCAGTATCGACGTCAAAGATGCCTCCTTAGCAGTCCAATCGACTGCTGAATGGCATCCACAAGGGATTGGGCTTCGGCGCGCATAAACTCGTGCTCTCATCAAGAGAAAGACTGAGCCGCGATGTTTAATGATCTGCAGCCCTTATGTAAACAGGCGGTTCAATAAACTCCGCCCGTTCCTGTCCCTATGGCAGCCTCCGAATTGCTGCCCCCCTTGGCATTGAGGTCTATGAGGGTGTCGGGCGGAGCCGTGCCGGGCTTGAAGGCCTCAAGAAAGGAGCCGGGAGCCGAACTGCGCATGCCTGATTTCACATCGACCGAGATCAGCTTAATGCCGGGCGGAACACGGAAGGGAACATCGGGCCGATCTTTGAGTGCGACTTTCATAAAGTCGCGGAAGATGGGTGCAGCATAGGTCGCCGCTTGCGCAGAATCGCCCATGGAGCGTGGCCGATCAAAACCAAGATAGACACCCACGACAAGATCAGGTGAATAGCCAACAAACCACAAATCTTTCGCTTCGTTCGTCGTGCCGGTTTTGCCGGCCAGATGGCGCTTGAGCACACCAATAGAGACGCCGGTGCCGCGTTGAACCACACCCTCCATGATCGAGGTGATCTGGTAGGCGGTCAAAGGATCAAGCACCTGCTCGCGTTTATCAATCAGGCGTGGTTCGCTCTGGTTTTCCCATTTGGGGGCATCACAGCCCTGACACACACGGTCATCGTGCCGGAAAATAGTCTGGCCATAACGATCCTGAATACGATCGATCAAGGTTGGCTTGATGCGACGCCCGCCATTGGCCAGCATGGCATAGCCAGAAACCATGCGCATCACCGTCGTTTCACCCGCGCCCAAAGACATGGAGAGAACCGGCATCAGATCATCATAAATACCAAAGCGTTTGGCATATTCAACCACAAGCGGCATGCCAATGTCTTTGGCCAGCCGCACCGTCATCAGATTGCGCGAATGCTCAATGCCGTAACGCAGAGTGTGTGAGCCTCCAGGTGAATTCTTCTCGAAGTTTTCAGGCCGCCAGATTTCACCATTACCCTGATCAATCTCGATGGGATCATCCAGAATGATTGACGAAGGCGTATAGCCATTATCAAGCGCAGTGGCATAGACAAAGGGTTTAAACGAAGAGCCAGGCTGACGCAAAGCCTGTGTCGCACGATTAAACTCGGATTGGTCAAAAGAGAACCCGCCAATCATTGCGAATACACGGCCCGTATAGGGATCCATCGCAACAATGGCACCAGATATGTCTGGGATCTGACGCAGACGATATTGCGAGGGTTTGCCCTCAATGGGCTCGGCATAAACCACATCACCCGGCACCAATAAATTGCGCAGAGGCTTATTGGTCCATTTCACGCCTTCACTCGTGATCACACCTGTTTCACGATCACGGCTGACTTCACCAGACTTTTCCTTAGCGGGTTGTAGCCCAATGCGAATGGATGCGTCCCCAGCCTCCAGTACAACAGCCAAACGCCAAGGCTTAACATCGCCTAAGGCGGAAACCTCGGCCAAAGCTGTGCCCCAGTCATTTCTAAAGTCGATCACGCGCATGGCGCCGCGAAATCCGCGCGCCTCATCATAGCGCACCAAACCATCTACGAGGGATTTGCGCGCGAGGATCTGCATATTGGGATCAATCGTCGTGCGCACAGACAGGCCGCCTTCATAGACCTTTTTCTCGCCATAGCGATCAATCAATTCACGGCGCACTTCTTCAGCAAAATAGCCTGCGGCGTAAGTATTGGGCGAGAGCACACGCGGATTGACGCCTAATTGCTCGGTTTTGGCTTTGGCGCCTTCAGCCCTGGCAATATAGCCATTCTCGATCATACGATCGATCACATAATTGCGCCGCGCCAAAGCCGCTTCGCGATTGCGGAAGGGATGCAAAGTGCTGGGGGCTTTGGGCAGAGCAGCAAGATAGGCCACTTCAGCCAAGCTCAGTTCATGCACGGACTTGCCGTAATAATTGAGCGCAGCGGCCGCAATGCCATAATTGCCAAGGCCAAGATAGATTTCGTTGAGATAGAGCTCGAGGATTTTTTCCTTTGTGTAAGCTGACTCAATGCGGAAGGAGAGCAGCATTTCGCGGATCTTGCGCTCGAATGTGCGCTCGGGTGTCAGCAAAAAGTTCTTGGCCACTTGCTGTGTGATCGTCGAGGCGCCTTGAACCGAACGCCCACCTTGCACAAGGATCAGAACCGCACGGGCAATGCCCTCGGGATCAATGCCGTTATGGGTGTAAAAATTCTTGTCTTCGGCTGAGATGAAGGCTTGTTTGACCAGCGGCGGAATGGCTGTGCTGGGCAGGAAGATGCGCCGCTCATGCTGATATTCGGCCAGCACACTGCCATCCCCGGCATGGACTCTTGTCATGACCGGGGGCTCGTAATTCTTTAATTGGGTGTAATCGGGCAGATCCTGCTCAAAATGCCAAATCATCACGCCGGCAGCCGCAGCACCGAGCACGAAGACAATTGTCCCCGTGGCGAACAGAAATCCCAGAAAGCGACCTATGCCTGTCATTCCAGCCTAACCCGTCAGTCTGCGACTGACATCACCCTGATGATTGGGACTCGTGCAACCCATCACATATGCAACGCAACAAAACCAGTACCTTTATGGTGTTTATGAGGCGAGAGGGCGGAAACAAAGGCCCTGCCCAATCTTAATCGTCGATTTCACCCTATTGTAACACTGGCGCAACGCCATTGGCCTGCCCTCCTTTGGGAGAGGCAGTCGGCATTTTGGCCGGTTCCGCTGGCCCGCGCGAGGTGAAGAAACTGTCAATTGCCCTTGCTGCTGAGGCTGTCGCCTGTTCGCGCCATTGGCTACTGCGCATCTGGACCAAATCCTTATCATTGGACAGATAGCCAATTTCGAGCAGAGCCGAGGGCACATCAGGAGCCTTCAAGACCTGAAACCCGGCTGAGCGCTGCGGGTTTTTGTTCAACCGCATGTGGTCTTTGAGGTAATCGGCCAAAGTATTCGAGAAATGCTGGCTGTAACGGCGGGTTTCACGGCGGGCGAGGTCGAAGAGAATATCATTGATCCCGCCCCTCTCCTCTTTGCTGTCGAGCCCGGCAAATGTATCGGACATGTTTTCTTTTTCCGCGACTCTAGCCGCCTGTGCATCGGAGGCGCGATCCGACATTGTATAGATCGTTGCCCCTGAGACGCCCGAGCCATCGGACAGAATGTCGGCATGAATAGACAGGAACAAATCCGCCCCGGCTGAACGGGCAATTCGCACCCTTTCTGCCAGTGGGACAAAGACATCCTGATTGCGCGTCAGAAGAACCCGATATTTGCCCTCTTGGCGCAACCGAGCGGCTAAAGTTTTTGCAAATTCAAAGACAATGTCTTTTTCCAAAATGGAATCGGCCCCATGGGCTCCTGCATCAATCCCGCCATGCCCCGGATCAAGCACGACAAGCGGTTTCGACTCAGCAAGAGGTTTCGACTCGGAGCCTGAGGGTTTCTGCGCAGGGGTAGTTGGAGCTGCCTTGGCCATGGATTGCTGGCTCAGACTGGCCTCTTTGGCAAATGTGGCCGGATCGGTGAGCGCCAATTCCACAACCAGTCGGAAACCCTGATGATCGTCTTTCTTCTCAACAACGGCCCGGCTGATGCGCGCAGGTTCAGCAAGATCAATCACAATACGGGATTTTCCCTGCGCAAACAGGCCAGACCGATAGGTCAGGATCACGCCAGTCTTACCATTGGGCTGGGCTGTGCTTTGTCCCGGCTTGGCTGGGCTTGCGGGTCTCTCTTTGAGTGGATCTGACGCGAAGCTGACCTCAGGAAGATCAACAATGACCCGTTTAGGATCCGTCAAGACAAAGGCGGTCACGGCAACAGATTGAGACATATCAAAGGTTAAGCGTGTAAGTTCCCCAAATTGGCTGATTTGCCCGCGACCCGCGACAGGGATCATGTCTTTGGCAGCCTCACTCAGAACTGGCGCATCAGCAGCTGCCAAAGTCAGTTTTTTGGGCGCGGATCTGCTTTGCTCTGCAGCTATGGTCGCTGCAGAGGAGGCCAGAAGGGCCAGCACAGCCGCCCCTATCATCCCCCGAAAAGACAATTTGTCTCCTAATTACAGATAATTGCGATTTTTCACACCAATCCACCCTAGCTCATCCCTCACATACAGGTGATCTTTGGCAGAATTCAGACTAAGTCCTAAGTCACTTATGGTTAATGCTTCGTAAGCTTGCGGTCTTTACCCTCTGCCATGCTAAAAGACTTGCCAAAGCCGGGGCGCTGGCCTTAAGTTAAAGCGTTCCTTTCCGGGACTCAGCGTTTTGATCCTGTTGGTTCGCAAGCAGGATCGTACTCTAGACCCCCAACGCCTTTCCCTAAGGTCAAATCTGACGGGAATTTTGCGCTGGTTGGCAATAGAGTCTTGATCAGGTCAGTGACCTGATTTCTCCGGATCGGAATTGAAACGCCTCCATCAGAGGCGGACCGATTGGATTGGGTCGATGCACTCTTTCGCCCCGGGGCCCTGCCCTGTGATGAGTCTGAATAGAAACAAGACTGCGGGTTCCTCATTGAACCCGAGAGGTCTTTTTGTCTCTCGCATATCCACACCAGCACACTCACCCGCCTTCAGTCGCAAGCGCGCCGGATCATCCGTCCGCTTGGCCTCTGCTGGCATTCCTATGCCTGCCTTTTCCGTCACTTTTGCCGCGAACGGCGTGATGGAACCCAGTTTCAGCTTTATTCCCCACCTCTACAGGCGTGACTGCTCCGCCAGCCGGACAGATGACCGCGGCATGTTTATGCCGCTTCGATCCATCCAGGCTCAGGCGCTGCAGGCCCCAGAAGAACGAGATCAAAATGGCCAACAAGATGATTATCGATGCATCCCATCCGGAAGAAACCCGGGTGGTGGTGCTTCGCGGCAATAGAATTGAAGAGTTCGACTTCGAAGCTGCCAATAAGAAACCACTGCGCGGCAATATTTACTTAGCCAAAGTCACGCGGGTCGAACCGTCTCTGCAAGCGGCTTTTGTTGAATATGGCGGCAATCGCCATGGCTTTCTGGCTTTTTCGGAAATCCATCCCGATTATTATCAAATTCCGGTTGCCGATCGTCAGGCTCTGCTGGAAGACGAAGCCCGTCAGCAAAGAGAAGAGGACGATGATGAAGGTCGCGGCGAGCGCCGCAGCCGTCGCTCGCGTCGTCCTAATCATGAGCGGGCTGAAAAGCGCACGCCTCGCACTGACCAGACCCTAACTGAGGATATTGTCGACACGGGCCATGAAGATGGTGAGACAGCAGCCGCCGAGCATGAGCCAGGCGCGCATGATGAGGCAGGGACTCATCCTGAAACTGTGGCCCATGCTCAGCCCGATCATTCACATGAGCCAAAGGACAACGCCGAGGCCGGTCATCAACCAGATGACCATAACCATGATGACCACAAACATCTTGAGTCTTCCGCGCCGGAGCACGCAGTCCCGGCTGACCATATCGATGAGGCGCATCACGCCCATGATTCAGCTGCTGATCAAGACGCTCACACTGCTGAGCATGATCATCAGGAGCAGCCGCTAGAGTCCCGCAAAGAGCAGGATGATCACTCTGAAGAGGAGGATGATCAATCCGACGATGAGGAAGACGGCGAGGACGAGGAAGAAGACCAGATCGAAAATCTGGGCGGCGATGACATTGAGGAAATGCCAGCCCGTCCCTATCGCAGCCGTCGTCAGTATAAAATTCAGGAAGTGATCAAGCGCCGTCAGGTGCTGCTGGTGCAAGTGGTCAAGGAAGAGCGCGGCAATAAGGGCGCGGCTCTGACAACCTATCTGTCTCTGGCTGGCCGCTATTCCGTGCTCATGCCCAATACGGCCCGTGGCGGCGGTATTTCGCGCAAGATCACCGAATTGGGTGATCGTAAAAGATTGAAGTCGATTGTGCAGGAACTCGAAGTGCCAGAAGGCATGGGGATTATTCTGCGCACGGCGGGTGCTTCGCGCACCAAGCCCGAAATCAAACGCGATTTCGAATATTTGCTGCGCATGTGGGAGACTGTGCGCGAGGTCACTCTGCGCTCAACCGCTCCCACTCTGGTCTATGAAGAAGGCTCGCTGATCAAACGCACCATTCGCGATCTCTATAGCAAAGAGATTGATGATATTACGGTGTCGGGCGAAGCGGCCTTTCGCGAGGCGCGCAATTTCATGCGCCTGCTGATGCCCAGCCATGTCAAGGCGGTTGTGCCTTGGCGCGAGCAACAGCCCGTGTTTGCGCGCTTTGGGATTGAGTCTCAGCTTGATGCCATGTTCTCCAGTCAGGTGACGCTGCGCTCTGGCGGCTATATCGTCATCAATCAGACGGAGGCCTTGGTTGCTATTGACGTCAATTCGGGCCGCTCAACCCGCGAACATAATATTGAAGATACTGCTCTGCGCACCAATCTGGAGGCGGCTGACGAAGTCTCCAGACAATTGCGTCTGCGCGATCTTGCTGGTTTGATTGTCGTTGACTTCATCGACATGGAAGAAAACCGCAATAATCGTGCGGTTGAACGGCGGCTGAAAGAGGCCTTAAAGAATGATCGGGCCCGCATTCAAGTTGGCCGTATTTCGCATTTCGGTCTGCTTGAAATGTCACGCCAGCGAATGCGCCCGGGCGTTTTGGAAGGCTCGACCATTCCCTGCCCGCATTGTAGCGGCTCGGGGCTAGTGCGCTCTAAATCTTCCCTTGCGCTGCATGTGCTGCGTATTGTTGAAGATGCCTTGATCAAGAATGCAGCGTTCAATCTGACTGTGCGCACGCCCAGCGAGGTCGCTCTCTATATTCTCAATCAGAAGCGCTCGCATTTGCGCGAGATTGAACGTCGCTTTGGTGTGACGATTGAAGTTCTGGCAGATGATACTTTGTCGGGCACGGTCTTCCATGCCCTGGAGCGTGGGGAACCGGCCGTTCCGCCGATTGATTTTGA
>CAIVAX010000022.1 GCA_903903935.1 uncultured Hyphomicrobiales bacterium
AGATTCTTCAGCCTCGGTGAGAATATCAATGTCCCAACCGGTGAGTTGCGAGGCGAGGCGCACATTTTGACCGCGTCGGCCAATGGCCAGTGACAATTGATCATCGGGCACCACAACTTCAATGCGCGCGGAATCTTCATCAAGCACGACTTTGACAACTTCTGCAGGCTGCAAAGCATTGACGATGAATGTGGCGGCATCGGGTGACCAAGGAATAATGTCGATCTTCTCGCCCTGCAATTCATTGACGACAGCCTGCACACGCGAGCCGCGCATACCCACGCAAGCGCCAACGGGGTCAATCGACGAATCACGCGAGACGACGGCGATTTTGGCTCGCGAGCCAGGATCACGCGCCACGGATTTGACCTCGATAATGCCATCGTAAATTTCCGGCACTTCCTGACCAAACAATTTGGCCATGAATTGCGGATGAGTGCGCGAGAGGAAGATTTGCGGGCCGCGCTGTTCGCGGCGTACGTCATAGACATAAGCGCGCACACGATCACCGGGGCGGAACATTTCACGCGGGATCAATTCATCCCGGCGGATGATGGCTTCGGACTTGCCCAGATCGACAATGACATTGCCATATTCAACCCGCTTCACAAGGCCATTGATGACATCGCCGATGCGATCCTTGAATTCATCATATTGACGATCACGCTCGGCTTCGCGCACCTTTTGCACAATCACTTGCTTGGCAGCTTGCGCGGGAATGCGGCCAAAATCGAAAGGCGGCAATGTTTCTGCAATCCAATCGCCCACTTGCGCGGCAGGGTTTTTGCGATGCGCCTCGCTCAACGCAATTTGCGTGGCATTGTTTTCGACCAGATCTACCACCAGCAAGAGGCGGGAGAAGCGCAATTCGCCCGTCTTGGGATTGATTTCGGCGCGCACCTCGGTTTCCTGACCGTAGCGGGACCTTGCAGCGCGCTGCAAAGCATCTTCCATCGCCGAGAGAACAATCTCGCGCGGAATGGATTTTTCGCGGGCGACCGCATCGGCGATCTGAAGAAGTTCAAGTCTATTGGCGCTAATGACCATTGCATTCTCCTTGGAGCAGATCTCTTAGATTCACTTAAGCTTAGCGTTTAGGGCTGGCAGGCCCCCTAGATTTTCGCAGTCCATCATTTTGCAGGGGACGCGGCTTCATTTGATTGCGCATGGCAAAACGTCCCGGACCTTTGCGCACAGGCTGAGGGGTCTCGCTTCCCGCATCCTCATTTGATTGCGGCTCGCCGTCATTTTGCAAAGCCAGCTTGCCAGCGTTGAGCGATTCCCGGATCAGCGCATCGGTCAGCACCAAGCGCGCATCGTCAATATCACTCAGAGGGATTTTGACATCGGCCTCTTCATCGGCTTTGGCATCCATGCGCCGCAATTGCAATAAAGCGCTGCGACCTTCGCCCTCAACGCCCTCGATCCAGCCGCGATAGCGTTTGCGGCCATCATGCATGACAGCCAATTCAAGGCGCGCCTCATGACCGATTGCCCGTGTGAAATCGGAAATACGCACCAGCGGGCGATCTATGCCCGGTGATGACATTTCGAGATGATAGGGCTGGGAGAGTGGATCTTCCAAATCAAGAATGGGCGAGAGCGCCGTACTGGCAATCTCACAATCATTGACGCTCATAAAGCCATCGGGCCGCTCGGCCATGATTTGCAAAGTCATGCCATTGGCCGAAGAAATTTTGACGCGCACAAGACGATAGCCGACATCGCGCAAAACGGGACTGGCGATTTGCGCCACGCGCGCCGCCACTCCCGTCTCAGTGATGAGGCGGGCTTCGTCGAGAAGGGCTTCGTTGCTTAGCTGTTCGCTCACGCTCTAACTGCACTCCATTGGCAGGCGGCGATCTTTGCATCAGAGGTCCGAGGCAATAAAAAAGAGCGGGTCCCGGTGGGGCCCACTCTCAACGATCAACCATCCGAAAATGGTTCCTATGAGAAACTATTGGTGGTGTTATACGCTTTCTGAGCAAAATAGCAAGGATTTTGACCCCTCGACGCTCAGCCTTCAGCGGCCTGAGGTCAGGTCCGGGTCAGGCACACAGGAGAGATGAGCATGCTGGCGGGTTGGTATGAGCAAAGTGGTCCTGCCAAGCAGGTCATCCAAATTGGGCAGATGGACCAACCCCAAGCAGGACCGGGCGAAGTTCTGGTGCGACTGCACGCCTCGGGCATTAATCCGTCCGATTATAAAAAACGAGGTAATTCAAATACTAAGATCGAATTTCCGCGTATTGTCCCGCATTCAGACGGGGCCGGGCGCATTGCTGGGCTGGGGGCTGGGGTTGAGGGATTCAAGATTGGCGAGCGAGTTTGGGTCTTTAACGCCCAATGGAAACGCGCCATGGGAACGGCAGCCCAATATATAGCTGTGCCGGCCCAATTGGTGCGCCGGTTGCCAGCCCATGTGAGTTTTGTCGAGGGGGCCTGCCTTGGCATACCAGCCATGACCGGCTATCGCGCCGTCTTTGCCGAAGGGCCGGTGCGCGGCAAGACGGTCTATATTCCTGCCGCCACAGGACGCGTGGGCGCTTATGCGGTGCAATTTGCCAAATGGGGCGGGGCTCGTGTGATTGCCAGCGTCAGCTCTGAAGAGAAAGCCGCAATGGGCAGGGGATTGAAGGCTGACGTTGTGCTCAATCGCAGCAGCGAGAATCTGATTGAGCGTGTGCTGGCTGAAACCGATCAAAGAGGCGTGGATCACATTGTCGAGATTGATCTGGGCGGCAATATGCCGATCAGTGAAAAAATCTTGGCCGAGAATGGCTCCATCTGCTCCTATGCTTCGGCGCAATCGTCCATAGCTCATCTCAATATCGGCGCGCGACGGGCCCGCAATATGTCGGTGCGGGTAATTTTCGTTTATCTGCTGAGCCCCAGCGCGATTGAAGACACATGCTCGGGCATCATCCAAGCCTTGCATGACACCGCAATTCATCATCGCATTGCCGGTGTGTTTCCCCTCAGCGAACTAGCACAGGCCCATGAGACTGCCGAACAGCAATCGGGCCTAGGCCATATGGTGATTGAGATCGATTAGAGAGGCGGGCTAACCTAGGGTTGGATCCAGCACGATCTTACCCATGCCAGAATCGCTTTCCATCAGCGCATGTGCTTTTGCGGCCTGCGAGAGAGGCAGAACATGCGCAATCTGCACCTTGATCTTGCCATCAGCTGCGGCTTGAAAACAGGTTGGTAGATCAGCTTCGCGAAAGCCCGGCATGCCGCGAATGGTGATCCGCTTGTCATAAAGATGGAAGAAATCAATCGTCACATCTGGCCCGCCATGCGCGCCAGCTGTCACCAATCGTCCATTCATGCCGATGGCATGAAAGGCTTGCGGCAAGATTTTGGGATTGGCGATATTATCATAAAGCACATCAACGCCTTTACCGCCGGTGATTTTCATCACCTCGGCCAGCAAATCCTGCGTTGAATAGTCAATGGCATGATGCGCGCCCAAAGCAAGGCACTGATCGGCGCGCGCGCGTGATCCGGCTGTGGCAATGACATTGGCGCCAATGACATTGCGCGCAATTTGAATGCCCACCGAGCCCAGATTGCCACTGGCGCCCATGATCAAAACCCATTCGTCTTTTTGCAATTTGGCAATGTTGACCAGAAGATTCCACGCTGTGGGGCAATGACGCATCACAACAGCGGCTTCGTGAAAAGACAGATTGAGCGGCAAAGCATTCACAACAAGAGAGGGGACACAGACATAATCGGCAAAGCCGCCCTGCCGCTTAATCCCCATCATGCCCTTGGGGCCGGTGTAGTTTTTTTCATCCTCAGCAATTACATCGAGCGGCATGGTGCCAGCTGCAGCAACATGATCGCCAATCTTCCAGCGGGTGACGCCAGCGCCGATTTTATCGACAATGCCAGCACAATCGACGCCCAGAATGAAAGGGGGCTGAACTCCGCGATGACGCTGCTCGCCGCGCCGCACAGCCACATCCAAAACCCGATTAACCGTTGCAGCATGCACTTTAATACGAATTTCGCCGGAACGCGGTTCAGGATCTGGCATGTCCTGATAGACCAAAACATCCGGCGGGCCGAAATGCTGAAGAACACTGGCTTTCATAATGCGCCCTCTAGAGCCTGAAGGAATCGATCAACGCCGGGCGCGGGCCCGCCGCGCCAGATAGTCAAAATTGACGCCATGCTGCTCGGGCCGCGAGAGCTTGTCATGCAATTGAGCAATATCGTCAGAAGGAAATTCCGGCGCCAGATCGCCGGCGGATTCGGCCAGAATCTGTATGCGACAGGCATTTTCCAACATGATTGATAAAATCACCGCCTCTTCGAGAGTGCGGCCGCCCACAACGACGCCATGATTTTTCAAAAAGGCGGCTCTATGCTTGCCAAATGCTTTGGCGACGCCCGCGCCCTGATCAGGCTTGCGGATGAGATCAATCGTATCGGTGTAATAACCAACACCATCAAAAAAGGCGGCGCTCGGTTGGCTGATCATGCGCAAAGGGCGCCCCGTGGCAGAAACAGCAACGGCATGATCGGGATGGCTGTGAATGATCGAGGTAATATCGGGGCGCGCTTTGTAGATTTCCGAATGAATATAAATCTCGCTGTGGCGCGGCGCCCAGCCCGCAATCTTATTGCCAGCCAGATCACAGGTGACAATATTTTCCATGGTGATTTCATCAAAGCCAAAGGAATGGGGCTTCATATAGAAATGGCCAGGCTCGCCGGGCACGCGCACGGAGACATGGCCGCGCGTCATATCGCCCTGACCTGCATCCTCCAGAATGAGGCCAGCCAGAATCAGTTTTTGCTTGGCATCGTCAGACGTCACATCATCCTCCCCATTCTTTGCTTGTCATGCTGAACCCAGTTCATGCCAGGCGCAAGCTCTCCTGTGCAAACCCTCCTGTGCCAGACCTGAGGCAAGGCTGCAAGTTAGACCGCCAATCCAAGCAGGGGATTGAACACTCCTTCTTGAACACTCCTGCTTGAACCTGGCCCAGCGATCCACTACGAGGAGATGAGATTCAGACCCAGCCGCCGAGGATGCCATGCAGCTATCAGAGGTTACCTTGCCCGTCTTTACCCAAATGCTTGGGTCTATGGCCGCCATTATCGACAAGCTGGCTGACCATGCGGGCCAGCGCAAAATCGATCCCAATGCGTTTTTACAGGCGCGCTTGTTTCCCAATATGTATTCCTTCGCGCGGCAGATCAAAGCTCTGTGTGATTGGCCGGTGCTGGCCATTACCCATCTGACCGGCTGCAAAGGACCCGCTTTTGCTGCAGAGGATCTGACCTTTGATGACCTTAAGACAAGGATCAAAATGACGATTGAGTTTGTCAATGCCGCCGATGTTGCTGCTTATAATGCCAGTCAGGATCGCGACATTGATCTCTCGCAGGGGACCAATAAAAGAATCATGACAGGTCGCGATTATCTCATCCATCGCGCACTGCCGCAGTTTTTCTTTCATGTCACCACTGCCTATGCCATCTTGCGCAGCAATGGGCTGGATTTGAGCAAAGCCGATTATATGGGCAAAGTGCCCGGACAAAGAACCGCCTAATCCTCTCCCAATTGACCATTTATCTCAGAAAGGACGCGTATAATGACGATTCAGCGTATCAGACCGGGCGCGCGTATGAGCGCGGCTGTTGTGCATGGCCATACAATCTATCTGGCAGGCCAAGTTGCCGATAAGACGGCCGGCAAAAGCGTTGCTGAACAGACGGCAGAAATTTTGAGCATTATCGATGATCTGCTCAAAGAGGCGGGTTCGGATAAAACTAAAATTCTCTCGGTGAATATTTATCTGGCCTATATTTCAACTTTCGCAGAAATGAACAGCGTCTGGGATCAATGGGTCCCCAAGGGCCATCCACCAGCGCGCGCGACGATTGAAGCCAAACTCGCAGCACCGGCCTATACAGTCGAGATCATGGCTGTGGCGGCGAAAGACTAAGCGCAGCACCAGTGAGAGGATTGTCGGGATCCCAAGCATAATTCATCGTTTCAAAGCGCATGGAATGCGTATCGATGAGCAAAAGCCGCCCGACAAGCCCCTGACCAAAGCCGACGATTTCGCGTACCACTTCCAGCGCCATCATCGTGCCCAAAATACCCGTCAAAGCCCCCAGCACCCCGGCCTCGCCACAGGCCGGGACCATGCCGGCTGGCGGCGGCTCTGGAAACAGACAGCGATACGTTGGATTGGGCTTGCCATCTGAGCCTTGTTCAAAGGGTCGCAATGTCGTCAAAGATCCATCAAAAGATCCTACTGCCGCAGTGATCAAAGGCCGCTTGGCATAAAAGCAGGCATCAGCCACAGCATAGCGCGTGGCAAAATTATCTGAGCCATCGGCGACAATATCATAGCGTGCGATGAGATCGACAGCGTTGTCCGAATTGATACGCATGGGATAGGTCTTCACCTCCACATGCGGGTTGAGTCTGAAAATGGCATCTTGCGCGCTCGCAACCTTCGGCCGACCTAAATCTGGCGTGCCATGCAGAACCTGTCTTTGCAGATTGGATAATGAAACCTCATCATCATCGACAATGCCCAAATGGCCGATACCGGCTGCAGCTAAATATTGCAGCAGCGGCGAGCCAAGGCCGCCAGCGCCAATCACCAGCACGCGCGCCGCTTTCAGCTTTTGCTGACCGGGCCCGCCAATGCCGTGCAGGACGATGTGTCGCGCATAGCGCTCGATTTCTTCTGAACTAAGTGACATGCCTCAAATCTAGGCGGTTTGAACGAAAATTGAAATGATTGATTGGGTGAATTTATCTATTCAAGCGCATCTGATGGCCTTATCAATGGTCAAGATTGAGTATCCCTTCTTCCTGCTCCCAATTTGCAGATATGATGACAGCCGCTTTTTTGACTAGGGTACAATGGGGATTGATTGGGCTCAGCCTGATCATAGGCCTGATCTTTGCCCTGTTTCCGCAGATCGACCTTACGATCGCGCGGCTGTTTTATTTGGGCGAGGGGCATTTTGTTGGTGAAAACGAATTGGTCGATGTTCTGCGCCGTATTGGCTATTTTACACCCGCCAGCGTGCTGATCCTGAGCCTTGTCACTTGGGGTCTGGCAAAATGGAAAAAGAATCTAACGCCTGCGCCCTCCGGGCGCGCCGTGCTGTTTTTATGCCTGAGCATGGCGCTGGGACCGGGCCTATTGGTCAATCTCATCCTGAAAGACAATTGGCATCGACCCCGGCCAGTCCAGGTTGTGGAGTTTCAAGGGGAGATGGAATATCGTCCCTGGTATCGGTTAGACGGCCAATGTCAGGTCAATTGTTCCTTTGTATCGGGCGAAACCTCATCAGCGTTTTGGATGCTGGCCCCCGCCCTGATCACTCCCGGCCCTTGGCAGGGTCCGGCTATGGTCGGGGCGCTTGTATTTGGTGCTCTGGTTGGACTTCTTCGGATGGCTTTGGGAGGGCATTTCCTCTCTGACGTCCTGCTGGCTGCAACCCTGACCAGTTTGGTGGTTCTGGCTCTCTATCGCTTGCTCTATCCCAGCTGCGAGACGCCCCCACCCCAGAGCTGACAGCCTGCTCGCAAGAGGGTTAGACCTCCTTTATAGGCTTAAAGACTTGCGTCCGCTTTCCTGTTCCCTATAGTCCGGCGCAATTTCGCACTCAGCGAAAGCCCGATGATCGATCCTGCGAGTTGCCATGGCCCATTCAAAAACTGAGATCAAACGTGTTGTTCTTGCCTATTCGGGCGGATTGGATACGTCGATCATCCTCAAATGGCTGCAAACAACCTATGGCTGCGAGGTGGTGACCTTTACTGCGGATCTGGGACAGGGCGAGGAATTGGAGCCAGCGCGCCGCAAAGCCGAATTGCTTGGTATTAAGCCTGAGCATATTTTCATTGAAGATCTGCGCGAAGAATTTGTGCGGGACTATGTTTTCCCAATGTTCCGCGCCAATGCTCAATATGAGGGGCTTTATCTGCTGGGCACTTCGATTGCCCGGCCCTTGATCGCCAAAAAGCAGATTGAGATTGCCCGCAAGGTTGGCGCTGATGCCGTTTCGCATGGCGCGACCGGCAAGGGCAATGATCAAGTGCGCTTTGAGCTTGGCTATTATGCCTTAGAGCCCGGCATTCATGTGATTGCGCCCTGGCGGGAATGGGATTTCAAAAGCCGCGAGGCGCTGATTGCTTTTGCAGAAGAGCATCAAATCCCGATTGCCAAGGATAAGCGCGGCGATGCGCCCTTCTCGGTCGACGCAAATCTGCTGCATTCCTCATCCGAGGGTAAAGTGCTTGAAGATCCATGGGTCGAGCCGCCCGAATATGTGCATATGCGCACTTTGTCGCCCGAAGAGGCCCCCGATCAGGTCACCGAAATCACCATTGATTTTGAAAAGGGCGATGCCCGCGCCATTGATGGCGAGGCGCTCTCTCCTGCAGCCCTGCTGACCAAGCTCAATGAACTTGGCAAAGCCAATGGCATTGGTCGCCTTGATCTGGTTGAAAACCGCTTTGTGGGCATGAAATCGCGCGGCGTTTATGAAACACCCGGCGGCACCATTTTGCTGGCGGCCCATCGCGGCATTGAATCGATCACTCTGGATCGCGGTGCGGCGCATCTCAAAGATGAACTCATGCCCAAATATGCCGAGCTCATTTATAATGGCTTCTGGTTCTCGCCTGAGCGCGAAATGCTGCAGGCGCTAATCGACAAGAGCCAAGAGAAAGTCACCGGCCGGGTCCGCCTCAAGCTCTATAAGGGCAATGTGCGGGTGGTTGGCCGTCAATCGCCCTATTCGCTCTATGATCAGGATCTGGTGACCTTTGAAGAAGGCGCCGTGGCCTATGACCATCGCGATGCGGCGGGCTTTATCAAGCTGAATGCCCTGCGTCTGCGCACTTTGGGCAAGCGTGATCGCAAGACCGCCAAATAGGCTCAGACCCTGAAGCTCCTCTTAATTGCAGCCGACAGAGCCATCTCTGTCGGCTTTTCTTATGTACGAGGCCTTGGGTGATAAGCTTGGGGTGCTAGACCTTTGCTTTGGACCATGCTCTTGGGTCTGACCGTGCTCTTGCATCAATCCCGACTCCCGCTTATGGCTCAATGATCAGCGGAGGGTATCGTCGATGGGACAGTACGGAATCGGACAACCGGTGCGGCGCAAGGAAGATGTGCGGCTTCTGACCGGCAAAGGCCGTTATACGGATGACATCCATTTTGATGGACAATTATGGGCGGCTTTTTTCCGCTCCCCCCATGCTCATGCCAAAATCAATGCCATTCATAGTCAGGCCGCTCTATCTGTTCCGGGCGTACGCCATGTCTTTACGGGCGATGATTTGCGCCAAGGGGGCATGAAGCCGATTGTTGCCGACATTAATTTTACCGACCGCGCCGGCAATAAAATGTTCAAGCCCGTGCGCCATATCCTGCCCTCGGATCGCGCCTGTTATGTCGGCGAGCCTTTGGTGATGGTACTGGGCGATAGCCCCGAGGCGGCGCGTGCTGGCGCTGAAGTGATCGACATTGATTTTGAAACTCTACCCAATGTCACCTCAACAGCCAAGGCTGCCTCACCGCATGCCTATGTCATTCATCCCGAGCATGGATCGAATGTGGCTGTGCATTGGGAAAACAGTGCCTCTGATGAGGTTGATGCTCTCATTGCAGCGGCGCCCCATAAAGTAAAAATTCATCTGGTCAATAATCGTCTGATTGTTGCCCCCATGGAGCCGCGTTGCGCTGTGGCCACTTATGATGAGGCACAGGATCTCATCACACTCTATTCGCCCACACAGGGCGTGCGGCCCGCGCAAGTCTCGTTTGCAGGCCTGCTTGGCATTGATAAGAAGAAACTGCGCGTCATTTCTCTGGATGTGGGTGGTGGCTTTGGTATTCGCTCCAAGCGCTATCCCGAAACAGCGGCGGTGGCTTGGGCGGCAAAACAGATTAAACGGCCGGTGAAATGGCGCGGAGATCGCAGCGAAACTTTCGTCTCTGATCATCATGGCCGGGATCAGGTGAATGATGCCATTATGGGGCTGGATCAGAACGGACGCGTGATTGCGCTGCGTGTGGAAACCATCGTTAATGTGGGCGCCTATAGCGGCGATAATGGTCCGCGTCTGCCTATTGATGGCGGTGGGCGCATCATTCCCTGCGGCTATGACATTGAGAAATTCTATTTCTCGGTCAAACCCGTTTATACCAATACAGTGCCTACCGATACTTATCGCGGCGCGGGACGGCCGGAAGCCAATTTCATTATGGAGCGACTGATGGATGCCGCGGCGCAGGAATGCGGTTTGACGCGCGATGAAATTCGTCGCCGCAATCTCATCCCGCTCTCGAAAATGCCCTATCGCACGCAAATGAACTTTGTTTATGATTCGGGCGATTTCATCGGCACGATGGATAAAACGCTAGAGCTGGCTGACTGGAATGGCTTTGCGGCGCGTCGCAAAGAGTCAGAAAAGCGCGGCAAATTGCGCGGCATTGGTCTTGCCAGTTTTGTTGAGCACGCGGGCGGGCGTCCGACTGAAGAAATGCGCGTGAAGATTGATGCGAATGGCCGCGCGACTGTTTTTGCCGGCACCTTCTCGCATGGTCAGGGTCACGAAACGGTCTATGCGCAGATGGTCAATGATTATCTGGGCATTGACTTTGACGAGATCGACTTTGTGCAAGGCGATACGGATACAACTCCCCCCGGAGGTGTGGGCACTTTTGGTTCGCGTTCATCCATGATGGGTGGTGTGGCTATTCGGCGCTCGTGCGGACAGATCATTGTCAAAGGCAAGAAGATTGCCGCGCATTTGCTACAAGCAGATCCTGACACTGTGATTTATGAAAACGGATTGTTCCGTGTTGGCGTGTCCAGCATAACGATTCAAGAAGTCGCTCGAGCCGCCAGTGATCCTGCCAAATTGCCAGAGGGTCTCAAGCCCGGCCTTGATGAAAGCAATCTGTTCGAGCGTGAGCCGGATATGAATAATTTCCCCAATGGCTGCCATATCTGCGAAGTTGAGGTGGATCCGGATCTGGGCACAATTCAGATCGTCAAATATACCGCGCTGGATGATTGCGGTGTTGTTCTCAATCCGCTGATCGTGCATGGGCAGGTCTATGGCGGCGTTGCACAGGGCATTGGTCAGGCTTTGACCGAAGATGCGGTCTATGATGAAGAATCAGGTCAATTGCTGACTGGCTCCTTTATGGATTATGGCATGCCGCGGGCTCATCATCTCTCGATGATCGAAGCGCATTTCACCGATGATCAGCCCTGCAAGACCAATGATCTGGGTGTCAAAGGTGCGGGTGAGGCTGG
>CAIVAX010000023.1 GCA_903903935.1 uncultured Hyphomicrobiales bacterium
CGCGATAGCGCTCGAGCAGCAGAGCCTCGCGGATGATCAAATCATCAAAGGGTGTGACAAAGGTGCGCACCGCCAAGCGATCCACTGGTGCTGTGGCAATGATGGAGAGCTCGCGCACACCGGTGAGCGCCAATTGCAAAGTGCGCGGAATGGGGGTTGCTGAGAGTGTGAGCACATGCACTTCAGCGCGCAATTCCTTCAGCCGCTCTTTATGCGCCACGCCGAAATGCTGCTCTTCATCAATGATGACAAGGCCCAGATCCTTGAACTGAACTGATTTGCCGAGCACCGCATGTGTGCCCACCACAATATCGACGGTGCCTGAGTCAAGCCCGGCTTTGGCTGTTTTCAAATCAGCAGCGCTTACCATGCGCGACATTTGCGCCACGGTCAGCGGCAGGCCAGCAAAGCGCTGGGCGAAATTGCGATAATGCTGGCGCGCCAATAAGGTTGTGGGCACCACAACAGCCACTTGCTTGCCATTAATGGCGGCAGCAAAAGCGGCGCGCAGCGCCACTTCGGTTTTGCCAAAGCCGACATCGCCACACACCAGCCGATCCATTGGGCGGCCCTTGCCAAGATCGTCAATCACTGCATCAATGGCGGCCTGTTGATCCTCGGTCTCTTCAAACGCAAAGCGCGCACAAAATTCATCAAACAGACCATCGGGCGGCACAAGGCGCGGGGCTTCATGCAATTGGCGGGCAGCAGCAATTTTGATCAAGGCATGCGCCATTTCGCGGATGCGCTTTTTCATCCGCGCTTTGCGCGTCTGCCAGCCCACGCCGCCTAATCTATCAAGCTGGACTTCGGTTTCCTCCGAGCCATAGCGAGAGAGCAGTTCGAGATTTTCAACCGGCAGGAATAATTTGTCACCACCCGCATAATGCAATTCGAGACAATCATGCGGCGCGCCCGCTGCCTCAATCGTTCGCAGACCAATGAAGCGACCAATGCCATGATCGACATGGACAACAAGGTCGCCAGGTACAAGTGCAGTCACTTCCGACAAGAAATCCTGAGCGCGGCGGGTTTTCTTGCGCTGGCGCACAAGCCTGTCGCCCAAAATATCTTGCTCGCCAATGATGACGAGATCACCGGCTTCAAATCCCTGCTCAAGACTGATCACGGCAAGCGGATATTTGCCTTTGGGCAGCGCCAAAGCCTGATCGAGAGTGGAAACCAATTCACTGCCTGTCAGACCATGATCAGCCAGAACACTGGCGAGGCGCTCGCGCGTGCCATCGGACCAGCCGGCAATGATCACTCTCCGGCCTTCAGCCTGAAGAGTGCGAACATGGGCGACCAGCTGTTCAAAAACATTGACGCTTTCATCGGCCCGTTCAGGCGCAAAATTGCGTCCCACACGCGCGCCACAATCGAGCACGAAATCACGCGCGCTCTCAGGCTGCGCAAAGGGAGAGATGCGCGTCACAATGCGCGTTTGCAAATGCGATGCCCAATCGGCAGCGCTCAGATAGAGCGCCTCAGCTGGCACAGGCTTATAAGAGCATTGCGCAGGATCGAGATCATATTGCTGCTTGCGCGCCTGATAATAATCCTTGATCTGCGCCAAACGCTCGCTGGCCGCCTCTTCACATAAAGCATCGAGCACCAGAGGCGCATCATCGATATAATCAAAGAGTGTATCAAGGCTGTCGAAGAATAAAGGCAGCCAATGTTCCATGCCCGCATGACGCCGCCCTTCGCTGATCGCCTCATAGAGACTATCGCCTCTGGTCTGCGCACCAAAATGGGTGACATAGGCTTGGCGAAAGCGCCGCATAGATTGGCTGGTCAATTGCACTTCGCTCATTGGCACCAGATCCAGCGAGCGCAATTGCCCCATTGTGCGCTGGGTCTCGGCATCAAAGCTCCGAATGGATTCCAAAGTATCGCCGAAAAAATCGAGCCTGATGGGCACAGGCATGCCCGGCGCGAAGAGATCCAGAATACCACCGCGCACCGCATAATCGCCCACATCGCGCACAGTGCTTGAGCGGGTGAAGCCATTCACTTCGAGCCAGCTGGCCAAGACATTCATATCCAGCGCATTGCCGGGGGCGGCCGAGAAACTTTCCGTCGTCACCCATTTGCGCGGTGGCACACGCTGGAGCAGCGCATCAATGGTGGTGCAGAGAATGCGCGGGCGCTCCAGACTGTAGCGTGTGCGCGCCAAGCGCGCCAGCACTGTCATGCGCCGGGCTGTGATGGCAGCATTGGGTGAGACCCGATCATAGGGCTGGCAGTCCCAAGCGGGGAAATCGAGCACTTCAATCGTGGGAGCGGCAAAGGCCAGCATGTCTTGAAAGGCACGCGAGCGCTGCGCATCGCGCGCCACATGCACCACAACGGCGGAGCGCTTCTCAGCTGGTTTGGCCAAGCCGCGCGCCAGATCCGCTACAACCAGCGCGTCAAAGCCATCTGGTACGCAAGAGAGCGTGACAGAGCCACCATTATAAATGCGGGCTAAAGCGCGGGTGAGATCGGACATGGGCAGGGGCTAAAGTTTCTAAGCGCTGTGATGGGTATGAAACGCCTTCAAGGCGCGAAACACAGCTGTGTCATACTCAGGCTCAACGGGGGCTTCATCGGTGAGCCATTTGAACGCATCACGATCGGTGACCTGTTCAAGCAAGTGCTCAAAGGCCTCGAGATCAGCCTCGCTCATCTGCGGCAATTTGGCATCGGCAAACTGGCCAAACAGAATGTCCATCTCTCGCATGCCCCGATGATGGGCGCGAAACAGGATTCGCCGCCGACGCGGGTCAAGATCAGCGCTGGAAATCTGAGGACTGGACATGGGCACTCCCGGCCTAATCAATAAAAAAAGCGCCGGATGATGATTCACCCCGCGTCGCAGACCTCTCATATAGAGCGCTTCAGTCAACTTGTCAGGCGGGTACTCGCCCAAATTCAGCCAAGGGTGTAAAAGGCCCCCATGCGGCCCGCCCTTCTCAATCCTCTGTTTGCCGAACTCGCCAGCCTGCCGGGCATTGGCCCCAAGACCGGCAAGCTCTTCGAGCGCCTGTTTACAGGCGAACCGCGCGTTGTCGATCTGTTGTTCCATCTGCCGCACAAGACGATTGATCGCAGCAATCGGCCGCGAATCAAAGACGCGCCTAGGGATGAAATCGTCACTCTGGAAGTGCGCGTGGCCGAGCATCGCCCGCCGGCCAATGCCCGCTCCAAAGCGCCCTATCGCGTCTTGGTCGAGGATGAGACGGGGGATGTGTTGCTCGTCTTTTTTCTGGCCAATCATGGCTGGATTGAAAAATCTCTGCCGCTGGGCGCCAAACGCTGGGTGTCCGGGCGCCTCGAACTTTGGGATGGCCATTTGCAAATGGTGCATCCTGATCGCGTGCTGGATGAAGAGGGGCTGGCGCGTCTGCCGCCCATTGAGCCGGTTTACTTTCTCACCGAGGGCCTGCATCAGCGCATTGTGCAAAAAGCTGCCGAGGCAGCGCTGGCACGGCTGGCGGAGCTGCCGGAATGGCTCGATCCGGCATTTCAAGCGCAGCGCAAATGGCCCAGTTTTCGCCAAGCCCTGCTCGACCAGCATCATCCCTCCTCACCGCGCGCGATTGAGCCGACCTCACCCGCGCGCATGCGATTGGCTTATGATGAATTGCTGGCCAATCAATTGGCGCTGGTTCTGGTGCGCGCGCATATGCATCAGCAAAGCGGGCGGGCTCATAGTGGCACTGGCCTCTTGAGTCAAAAAATCGAAGCGGCCCTGCCCTTCACCCTCACCAATGCGCAAATGCAGGCGCTTGTTGATATTCGTGCCGATCTGGCGCAACCGCGCCGCATGCTGCGTTTGCTGCAAGGCGATGTGGGCTCGGGCAAGACTTTGGTTGCTTTGCTGGCCATGGCCAGCGTCGTGGAGGCTGGCGCCCAAAGCGCCATGATGGCACCCACAGAAATTCTCGCGCGCCAGCATTTTGAACGTATGGAGCCTTTGTGCCGCGCGGCCAACATACGTCTGGGCTTGCTGACGGGACGCGATAAAGCAGCCGAGCGCAACAAGACTTTGGCGGCTCTGGCAGCGGGTGAAATTGATATTTTAATCGGCACTCATGCGATCTTTCAGGACAAAGTCGTGTTTAAAGATCTCGCCTTTGCGGTGGTGGATGAGCAGCATC
>CAIVAX010000024.1 GCA_903903935.1 uncultured Hyphomicrobiales bacterium
ATCTCCCAAAAGTGGCAGGACTTTGCGCAGACCGCCCCCCTGATCCAATAAGTGCGCTCGCTCATCTGACAGAATGATCTGCGGTGCACGCCGGTTTTTGACATGGGCCTCGATCTGATCGGCCAGATAATGCACATTGACAATGGCCTGTGGCAGGCCGATCTGGGCCAGCGGATCGAGCACATGGTCAATTAAGGCCTTGCCAGCCACTTTGATTAAAGGCTTGGGGCATGTGCGAGACAAGGGCAGCATGCGCGTTCCCAAACCGGCAGCAAAGACCATCGCTGTTTTTGGAAACCAATCCACTCTTAGCTCTCCTTGGGCTCTAGGAGTGATCCCAAATGTTCGGCAACCCATTTGCGCACATCGGCCATTGCGGGATGCAGCAAACATTTGCGCACATAATGTTCAATCCGCGGCATATGAGCGAGATATTGCGGCTTACCATCGCGCCGATCGAGGCGGGTGAAAATGCCTAGAATTTTGGTGGCTCTTTGTGCGCCCAACACAGCATAGGCCTTGGTAAAATCAGTCACATCAAAATTTGGATCTTTTGCCTGGCGCAGGCGCGTATAATGCCCAAGCAATCGGATTTCCATTTCATCAGACACGGTTACTCTAGCATCTTGTAACAGCGAGGCGACATCATAGGCGGGATGACCGCGCACACAATCTTGAAAATCAATCATGCCGATCCGCTCAATGCCGCTACGCTGGTTAAGCCAGATAATATTGGGCGAATGATAATCGCGCAGGGCCCATGTTTTCTCACCCTGTACAATATCCTCAAGGCAGCTCTTCCATAAGGAGAGGAAAGTCGCCTGCGCACTCGAAGACAGAGAGAGTTTCAAATAATAGGGCACATACCATTGAGTGAGAAGCTCAACCTCAATCAGCAGCGCATCCATATCATAAGCAGGAATGAAATAAGATGGCCCCTGATTTAAATTGATTGTCTCTGGCAGCTCAAGACTGTGCAAATGCGCCAAGGCGGCGCTGGCCTCCGCATAGCGCTCTTCGATAGGGCCATCCTCATCGACAATCGTCTCTGAGCCCAGATCCTCAAGAATGGCGAGCCCCGCCTTAGCATCATAAGCATAAATCTCAGGAGCTGAGAAACTCTTGGCGCGCAGGCCCTCATCAATCGCGATAAAGGGGGTGATCGTCTCCGCTAATTTGGCGATCGCACTATAAGGCTTACCATAGCGTACGGGTGGCCCATCGGGGCGCGGCGGCGAGATCATCAAAATGGCTTTTTGCCCATCGGGCTGTTCAAGACGCTCATAGGCGCGCGTTGAGGCATCCCCCAGCATGAAACTACGCTTGGCATCAGCAAAGTGGGATTGATCGAGTAGACGTTTGAGTGCGCCCGCCATGGCTACGCGTTGCTTGAATTTTCCATGGCCCTGAATGCGGCAGAATCTAAAATTCTCACCTCTTTGCGGATCCACATCAAAATGAATGTCGAGGCGATCTTCAGGAAGCCGTGCCTGAATGCGCTCTGCCCATTCGATTAACACCAGCGCATTTTCAGTTTCTTCGTCCCAGCCCAATTCCGTCAGCTCTTCGGCATCCTTGATGCGATAGAGATCGGCATGGACGATGGCATAATTCGGGGCAGAATAGATTTGCATCAGCGAAAATGTCGGGCTTGGCACTTCATGCCCGGGATCATCTAAGAGGATGCGAATGAGAGCTCTGGCAAAATTGGTTTTGCCGCCACCCAATCCTCCTGACAAAGTGATCACATCACCAGCACCCACAAAGCTCGCAATGTCTTTGGCCAGTTCTGCTGTTTGCGCCTCACTTGTGAGCTCAATGCGCCAATCAAGGCCTGTGGGAGCTTGCATGGGAGCTAGGCCCTTTCCTTCAGGCAACATTTAAACTTTTTACAGACTGTCCCTTGGCTGGGAAGATGCAGGTGACGACAGTACCCTCGCCCGGTGCTGATTCTATCAGTACGCGTCCGCCATGCAATTCAACAAAGGCTTTCACAATCGACAAGCCAAGCCCGACGCCACGATGGCGCGAGCCCATTGTATTGGACTGGAAGCGATCAAAAACACGATCGAGAATAGAGGGTGGAATGCCGCGTCCCTGATCGGAGACTTTGATAATCACTTCATCGCCACGGCGCAAAGCTGCCAAACTGACTGTCTGTCCGGGCGCTGAAAAGCCAATGGCGTTCGATAAGAGATTGAAGAGAATTTGCCTTATGCGCTTGGCATCAGCCCTGAACTTGCCAACACCATCAGTGAGGACAATGTTAAGCTGAATTTCCATTTCGGCCAAACGATCCTGCAGGCCATCAGCGGCAGCTTTGATGGTTTGATCCACATCTATATCTTCAAGATCAAGCTCCATTGAGTCTTTATCAATGGTGGCGAGATCGAGAATATCATTGATGATGGCCAGAAGAGCGGCTGAGGATTTGAGAACATAGCCGGTATATTCTTGCTGTTTGGGATTGAGGCTGCCCACAGCGCCTTCCGCCAAGAGCTGAATGAACCCGATAATATTGGTCAGCGGGGAGCGCAATTCATAAGAGACATGATGCACGAAATCATCGCGCAGATTCTGCACATCCAGCAGAGCCTTGTTTCTCTCGGTCAAAGCTCTCTCAACATTCACACCTGCTGTCACATCGGTGAAGGTCAATAATGTCGAGCCATCTGGCAGGGGCGCGCTGGCGCAATCGATCACATGGTCATCCTTGCGCATCATTCGCACTTCTAGGCCTGTTCTGGCATCATGCAATCCGGCAATGGCGCTGCGCAAAGTTTGCCAGATTTGTTCGCTCACGCAGACTG
This sequence comes from uncultured Hyphomicrobiales bacterium, assembly GCA_903903935.1. Lineage (GTDB taxonomy): Bacteria > Pseudomonadota > Alphaproteobacteria > Rhizobiales > Beijerinckiaceae > Terripilifer. The sequence goes on from CAIVAX010000024.1 coordinate 2,811, forward strand.
TTTGGCATTGATGCGCTATGTCATCAACATGCGGGCCGAGATTCAAGATCTTCAGATCTAACGACCACATATCGGCAAAGGCGGTATTGAACAGTTTTAGGCGGCCATCTGTGCCAAACACAGCTACGCCCTCTTTGAGCGTATCCAAAGTCTCGCCTTGCACTTTGATGAGAGCGTTATATTGCGATTCAAGATGGAAGCGCTCTGTCACATCATCAAACAGATAGGTCAGGCCGCCTTGCGGATTGGGATTGGTAAAAGTGCGCAGCGTGCGCCCATCGGGCAAATGCCAGACCTGCTCGGTCATTTCCACCGATTGATAGGCGGCCATGAGATCAGCTTTCCAGATTCTGAAATCCGCCTGTTCTGGTAATTTGCGCTCGGTGCGCAGGCGATCCAGAATTTCCGAATCGCTGGGCGCCTGATCCAAGAAATTGGCGTCCAGCGCCCATAATTGCCGATAAGCAGCATTATGGAAAACCAGCCGTTTCATGCGGTCAAAAATAGCAACAGAGGTTCCCAATTGATCAAGGGTGCGCTTATGCGCCTCCATTTGCAGGCCCAGATCATTGCGTATGGCTTCAAGTTCGGACAGATCATTGGCAAAGCCCGCCGCCCCAATGGGCGCATTGAGCTCAAGAATATCGAGCATATGGCGCTGGCCCGCAACAATAGCCGGCACACGATCGCGCCATAGGCCCTTGGCCTGCCGCTCGCGCTCAGCGAGCTGGCGTTTATCTTGATCGAGCAATTCGATTGAATTGGTAATCACCTCATCCATGCCGGCCAGATCCACAGCCCGCGCATAGGCTTGGTTGACCCAATTGAGCTGGCCGTCCTGATTGCGTGTCCATACAGGCTGGGGAATGGCATTGAGCAAATTGCGCAGACTTTGCAATTCCACCAAAGTGCTCTCATAGCGATCACGCAAAATGATCAGCTCCAAATGGGCGCCTGATACATCCCGCAAACGTAAGACCGCGCGGCCATTGAGTGCCAGACCTTCGCCTTCCAGATAAAGGCCGGTCAATGTTTGCAGAGATAATTTGAATCCCTGGCCTGTGCTTCTCAGCTGCTCCAGGCCCGCGTCGAGCTCGGCTGCGGAATGCGGATCGAGCCAAGTGCCAAAAGCCAGAACATTAGCTCTGGTGGTCTTGTCCATAATTTGCGCGAGCTCGCCTTGCATCTCGGGCTCTTCCTCCCGATGACCCCAGACAATGATCATTTGCTGTTCGGCCGAAAGTAACAAACGGCAGCGATCTAGCTCGCTGCGCGCCAAAGTCAAATCATGCGTGAGCAGAGATTGCCGATGCAGCCAATTCTGGCGGCCTCTGACATACAAGAGAGCTGTGACCGAAGTAATCAGCACCAAAGCGATGAAAATCGACATTCCAAACAAATTGGACATTTGAACGGGCAAAGTCTGATCCACCAGAAGTGCGGC
>CAIVAX010000025.1 GCA_903903935.1 uncultured Hyphomicrobiales bacterium
CGCTCTCGCTGTTTGGTGTCACGATGAGCGTGCTGCTGGCGCCCAAATTATTCGGACTCTTGGTGGCTATGGTCGATCAATCAACCCGCCAATCATGTGGCGGGGCGCTGCGTCTCATCCTATCAACTTTGCTGGAAGTGATTTTATCAGCGCTTGTTGCGCCCATTATGATGGTGATTCAAACCGGCTCGGTGATGCAGATCTTGTTTGGCAGTGACACGGGCTGGAGCCCGCAGCGCCGGGATGATGGGTCTATTCCCTTTATCCAGATCGTGCGACGGCATCGCTCACATGTGATTTTGGGCATTGTGACCTTGATTGCCGCTTTGTTGATTTCGCCCTCTCTAGCGGCCTGGATGTCGCCGACCATTGCCGGTTTGATTCTGGCCATTGGCCTGTCTTGGGCGAGTGGCCAATTATGGATTGGGCTTGCTTTGCGGCGCATGGGGCTATTGCTGACACCCGAAGAGTCACAGCCGCCTGAGGTAATGCAAAAGGCCAATGCTTTGCAAAATGAAATGGCGCTGGAGGGCCATGACGACCTCGATTGCCTGCGCAAACTGCATGATGACGCGGCCTTTCGTGAGGCGCATGTCAGCTTTCTGCCCGTCGCCGGACGCCGGCACAGAGGGGAGATTGATGCCGATCATGCTGTGGCGCAAACCAAGCTGATGGATGCCCAGAGTGTTGAAGATGCTCAGGCCTGGCTCAAGCCACGCGAGCGCTTCATGGTGCTGCATGATCGCGCCTTAATCGAAGCCTTGGCCCGCCTGCCGCATGAAAATCCCCTGCCCCAAAGCGTCGCCGCTGCCGGCTGAGGCCAATTGCGAGCCAGCCTGATCTTGGCCCTCTCGACAAGAGGGGATGATTGATCCTGATCAATGCGAGCAGAACCCCAGACCTCTAGTGTTGAGATCATTCCTCACGGACCTAGGGGCAAACATGTTCGTGCGCACAATCATGAGCTCTCCAGTCATTACGATCGAGCCCAGAACGACTATTCACGCGGCGGTTGAAAAATTGCTGCAAGCGCGGCTCAGCGCCCTGCCTGTTGTCAATGAGCAGGGCGACTTACTTGGCATCATCAGCCAATCTGATCTGCTGCACAGAATCGAAATTGGCACACAAAAACTGCGCCCCACTTGGTTGGCTTTTTTGCTGGGTCCTGGTCGCAGCGCTCTAGATTATACGCAAGCTCATGCTCGTTATGTTGAAGAGATTATGACGCCTGATCCCTATTGCATTGATGCCGACGCCAGTCTGGATGATGTCGTCAAAGTGATGGAACAACATAAGATCCATCGCCTGCCGGTGCTCAGTAAGGGGCGGCTTGTTGGTATTGTCTCGCGCGCCGATCTCTTGCGCGCGCTCATTCTGGCTGATGAGGAGCAAACCCATGCGCCGACACCGCTTACAGATGCGCGCCTTGAAGAGATGATTCTGGCTGAAATCGCGCGTCAAGACTGGGCCACGCCCGATGCGATCCGGGTCAAAGTTGAGAATGGTCAGGCCACAGTGAGCGGGACACTTTTTGATGAACGCGAGCGCACAGCCATTCTTGTCACCGCTGAAAATATAGCTGGTGTCACCAAAGTGATTGATCAGATGATCTGGATAGATCCAGCCTCCGGCTTTTACATTGGCCCGCCGGGCACAGAGACTGGATCTCTCTAAGCTTTAGACTTTAGGGATTTGATTTTATCTGCTCCTCGCGGGGCTCAGCCTCAAAGCTTTGGCGATTGCGCAGACTGGGGAAGAGATACATCCACAATCCTGTCGCGCCCAAAGCGCCGATTCCACCAATCAGCACGCTATTCACTGCGCCAACAAAATGGGCGAGCGTGCCGGATTCAAAATCACCCAGCTGATTGGATGTGCCGGTGAGAATGGTGTGCACGGCAATGACCCGGCCGCGCATTTCATTGGGCGTTTCCACCTGAATGAAGGTTTGGCGGATGACCACACTGACCATATCGGCAGCGCCAAGAATGGCAAGAAACACCATGGCAACCAGAATATGGGTGGACAAAGCAAAGCCAATGGTTGCCAGACCATAGATAAAAACACTGATGAACATGGTCATGCCGACATTTTTGCGCATGGGACGGTGGGCTAGAATAAGCGCAGCTAGAATAGAGCCCACAGAGGGCGTGGCACGCAAAACACCCAGTGCCCAAGGCCCAGCAAAGAAAATATCCTTTGCATAGACCGGCAAAAGCGCCGTGGCACCACCCAGCAGAACGGCGGCCAGATCAAGCGTGATCGAGCCCAGAATGACCGGCTTGGCCCAGATATAACGATA
>CAIVAX010000026.1 GCA_903903935.1 uncultured Hyphomicrobiales bacterium
GGGAACACTCGAGACTGATCAATTAACGCTGAATCCTTTCATAGCCAATCTGCCCAATGTGGTCAGCGCCGATGGTGCTTGGTCGCGCGACGATTTAAGCCTGTTTGATAAACGCGCACTCGATCTTGATCTGCGCTTATCGGCCTCACAAGCCCGCCTTTACAAGCTGCAAATCAAAAACGCCGGCATGGCCCTCAAGGCCACAAACGGGCAGATGGATTTTGCTCTCTTTGACGCGCTCTCTGGCAATGGTCATCTCAAAGGTCGCCTGAATGCGGCGCGCCACAATGAGGGCCTGCAAATACGCATGAGTGCCACTCTGCAGGATCTCGACAGCAGCAAATTTCTGGGCGATGTGCTGCGTGCCAATCCTTTGCTGGGCACACTCAATGGACAGCTCAACTTGGAGACGAATGGACGCGACGTCGCTAGCATGATGCAAGCGTTAACTGGCACGCTTGAGATGAACATTGATAATGGCGATGTGATCGGCATTGATCTTGATCAGGCTTTGCGGCGCTCCGAAAAACGCCCGCTCTCCGTGCCCTTGGAAATTCGCCGCGGCCGCACCAGCTTTACCAATGCCAAGATTATGGCGCATTGCGAGGGTGGCTTTCTCATGCTCGATACTGCCCAAGCAACAGGGTTTAATCTCGCCTCCACTCTGGAAGGGCGCTTGTCCTTTGTCGAGCGCAGTTTTGCTCTGCGCCTCTCAAGCATTCAGACGGCACAAGACGGCACGCCCAAGCCAGATGCGCAAAGATTGCTGCTCGATCTCTCCGGCCCCTGGGAGGCCCCGCGCATTGACTTTGATTTTGATAGTCTGATCCGCCGCTCAGAAGCTGCCGCCCCGCTCTTGAGCCTCACGCCTGCTAAGGCACGCTAACACCCTTCAGCTTCAATGAGCATGTGCGTGCGTACGTCGACGTAAGAGCGCACCCGCAAGCAGGGCAAAGGCAATCACGCCAATCAGCAAAGCTGAAATCGCATTGACCTCTGGTGTCACGCCCAGCCGCACCTGACTGTAAATGCGCATAGGCAAAGTGGTGGAGCCTGGCCCTGATGTGAACGAGGCAATCACGAGATCATCTAGCGACAGCATCATCGCCAAGAGAAAGCCAGATTGAATGGCGGGAAAAGCCAAGGGCAGAGTAATGCTGAAAAAAGTACTGAGCGGTGTGGCGCCCAAATCCATCGCCGCTTCGATCAAGGATCGGTCCATCGCCATAAAGCGCGGCTGAACAACAACGGTCACAAAGCACATGCCAATACTGGCATGCGCCATAATCATCGTGGGCAATCCGCGGTCGAGATCCAAAGCAACAAACAGCAAGAGCAGAGCAAGCCCCGAGATCACTTCCGGCATCACCAGCGGAGCATAAATCATCGCAGCAAAGATCATGCGCCCCTTGAAGCGCGGAGTGCGCGCCAGACCATAGGCCGCCAATGTCCCTAAAATGGTTGCCAGCGAAGCAGAGGCTAAGGCCAGCACAAGACTGTTCCAAACACTCGACAGCATTTGCTCGTTTTTGAACAGCGCTCCATACCAACGGGTTGAAAAGCCCGCCCAGACCGTCACCAACCGCGACTCATTAAAGCTGAATATGATCAGCAAAATGATCGGCACATAGAGAAAACCAAAGCCAGCCAGCAAAACCAAGCGATGCGCATAGCGATGCGCGAAACGAGAGGACAAACGAGCCGGCGCGCTCATAGGCCCTCGCTGGCTATAGTCGATTGCAGGCGCTCATAGGCCCAGATCGGCACAAGCAATAAAGCCAGAAGGAGAACAGCCGCAGCGGCAGCGCTGGGCCAATCGCGATTGTCGAAAAAATCAACCCAGATCGTATGACCAATCATCAAAGTCTGCGATCCACCCAAAAGATCGGGAATAACAAATTCCCCAATCGCCGGAATAAATACCAGCAACGCTCCGGCAATCACACCCGGCAAAGATAGAGGAAAGGTCACACGCCAGAAAGCAGACCAGGGTGAAGCACCCAGATCAGCCGCTGCTTCGAGCAAGGATTGATCCTGACGCTCTATGGCAACATAGATCGGCAAGATCATGAAGGGCAGATAAGAATAGACAATGCCAATGAGCACAGCGCTGTCCGTTGCAAAAATCTGCAAAGGCGCCTCAATCACACCCAGCCACAGCAAAAGATGATTGAGAAAGCCCTCATCTTTGAGAATGGCAATCCACGCATAGACACGGATCAGAAAGCTTGTGCAAAAAGGCGCAATTGCCAATCCAAAAAAGAAAGGGCGCCAATTGGGGTGAACGCGCGTCAGGGAGAGCGCAAAGGGATAAGCAATCAGCATACACACCAGCGTTGAAAGCCCAGCCACCCGCACCGAGGAGAGATAGGCATCAAGATAGAGCGGATCATTGAACAGGCCCTGATAGGCCTCAAACGAAAAGAGCCCGAGCCGATCGAGAAAGTCCGACCACTCGAGCGGCAAATCAAAAACCGGCACATAGGGCGGGCGCGCCAGCACGGTCTGCGACAAAGAGATCTTCACCACGAGGAGAAAGGGCAGCGCAAAAAAAATCAGCATCCAGAGCATGGGCGCATAAATCGCCCAAAGTCGGCGTTTGGGCGCTTGCGCTTGTTCCTGTGGGGTAGAACTCATGCGGTTAGCACTCATGCGGGCAGAACTCGCACACGATCAGGCGGCAGTGTGACCTCGACCTGCATGCCCCGCTCATAGGCTACGCCCTGAGTGCTGATGTGCACAGCCTCAATCAAAGCGCCATCGGCCAATTGGAGCCGCAAAACCTGACGCTCACCAAGAAAGACACTATCTTGTACCAGCGCTGCAAAACCCGATGGACCAGAGCCAAACTCAGCTGCACCTCTAGTAGTCCGCACACGCACATCTTCAGGACGCAGCGCCAGACGCAAGCGCTGACCCAGCGCATAGGCTGAACTCGCCAGAGTGATCTCTGCCCCATTGCTCAATCGCAGGCTTGTCTGCCCCACGGCAAGAGCGCTCACCTGTGCCTCAAAGAAATTCACTTTGCCAATAAAGCTCGCCACAAAATCATTGGCCGGCTGATCATAAATCTCGCGCGGTGAGCCAATCTGTTCAATGCGCCCCGCGCGCATCACCGCCATGCGCTGCGCCATGCCCATGGCCTCATCCTGATCATGCGTGACCAGCATAAAGCTCGTCCCCAATTCGCGCTGAATGCGCATCAGCTCAAATTGTGTCTCTTCGCGCAGCTTGCGATCTAACGCGGCCAAAGGCTCATCCAGCAATAATAAGCGCGGACGTTTGACCAATGCACGCGCCAAGGCCACACGCTGCTTTTGCCCGCCCGATAATTGCTGCGGCTTGCGATGACCAAGTCCCGAGAGCTGAACAAGATCGAGAATATCACTCACGCGATTGGCAATCTCAGCTTTGCTCACACCATCTTGCACAAGGCCAAAGGCAATATTGCGCTCCACACTCATATGCGGAAACAAAGCATAGGATTGGAACATCATATTCACCTGCCGCCGATAAGCGGGCAGATGAGAGACATCCTGTCCATCAATGATGACCTGGCCCTGATCGGCCTGCTCAAATCCGGCAATCAAGCGCATCAAGCTTGTCTTGCCACAGCCAGAGGGACCAAGAAGCGCGAAGAATTCACCCGGCTTCACCTCAAGTGACACATCATCCACAGCCCGCACAGTGCCAAAATATTTGGAAATGGACGTTAGGCGAAGGATGGCGTCACTCATCGAGCAATTTGGCCCTTAAGCATAGAGCGCTTGGCTGCCAGCAGAGTATTTTGCATCAACATAGCAATGGTCATCGGGCCCACTCCGCCCGGCACAGGCGTAATGGCCGCAGCGTGTTTTGCGGCCTCGGCAAAATCCACATCTCCCACCAGCTTGGTGCGCGGCTTGCCATTGGCATCCACACCCTCGCCTGCAATGCGATTAATGCCAACATCAATCACCAGCGCGCCTGCTTTGATCCAATCGCCCTTGATCATATGCGGGCGGCCCACGGCCGCAACAACGATATCGGCGCGGCGCACTTGCGCTGGTAAATCCTGCGTGCGGGAATGCGCCAAAGTAACAGTGCACGATTCCCCAAGCAGCAATTGCGCCATCGGCTTGCCCACAATATTGGAGCGCCCCACGACAATCGCATCAAGCCCAGCCAAGGGGCGATTCAGCGCCTTGGCTGCTGCCTTCAACAACAGCATAGATCCAAAGGGCGTACAGGGAACCAAAGCCCGATCAATATCGCCAATAGCGAGGAGGCCCGCATTAATCGGGTGAAATCCATCGACATCCTTAGCTGGTCGAATGGCTTCCAACACATGCGTCGCATCCATATGCGCAGGCAAAGGTAATTGCACCAATATGCCGTGAATAGCAGGATCGGCATTGAGTTTTTCAACCAACGCCAGCAAATCGCTTTGCGATGTCTCTGCGGGCAAAGTGTGTTGCACAGAATGAAAGCCGCACTCCTGCGCCGCTTTGCCTTTCGAGCGCACATAGACCTGACTGGCCGGATCTTCTCCCACCAGCACAACAGCCAGCCCCGGCTTCACGCCTTGCTTGATCAGCACAGCTGTCTCCTGCGCCAATCGCGCCAAGACATTTGCCGACATCGCCTTGCCATCAATGGCCAAAGCACCAAAGCCCGAGGGCCGCAAAATCTCCGGGCTGGAACTGCTCTGGTTATTCGTCATGCAAACATCCGGATCATTGGCGCATCAAGGGCGGGTGAAGTGTCAAAACATCAAGGGCCGCATCAAACGGTCTTTGTCCTTTTGGCAGAGACATATTGAGCTGCCAAGCATTAAAGAGAAGCCTGTCCCACGCTCAAGCGGTGAAGAAGCGATAGTGTGCCTCATGCTGACGGCTCTCGCCGGGCCTTAAGTGAATCATGGAAGGCTTTTGCATCAGATCGCCGCTAAAATCGACGGGATCACCATGTCCCGTCCAGCTTTCAATGCAAACAAAGGGCGCCTCAGGCAAGGACCAGAGCGCCCAATGGGGAAAATCACCTGTGCTGATCTCAATACCCTGCCCCTGCCCATTATGCAGGCGCAGCCATTGGCTCTTGGCATTGAGAAAACACAAAGCCTCCTGATCCAACAGACCCGGTGTCAGCCGCAACTCCCGTCCCATCCGCGCAATGGGCCGCATATGGGTTGAGAACAGCCCACCTTCGGCAATCTTGGGCACAAAGGGCGGTTCGTCAGCGCCAAATTCGACCCAATGCTCTCCCCTTGCCCCTCCGGCCAGCGGCCAGCAAAAGCCCGGATGCAGGCCACAGGCATAGGGCATGATCCGATCCGAGCCATTGGCCACCTGCAAAGTGATGCTCAACCCGCTCTCTTGCAGTCGATAATGCACATCCAAGGCAAAGGCGAAGGGATAATGCTGCAAAGTCTGGGGCGATTGGGTCAGACGCAAATGCACATGCCTATCGCAATGGGCGATCGGCTCGAAGTCTTGGCTAGCGGCAAATCCATGCACATGGATGGGATAATCCACCCCATCGACGCTGATGCGCCCATTGCGAGCCCATCCCACCAGAGGAAAGAGAATGGGAGAAGTCTGCGGCCAGATTGCAGGATCCCCCGGCCATAAGAGCTCCTGCCCATCACAGCGCCATTGGCGCAGCTCAGCCCCCCTTTGCGAAATCCGCGCAAAACTATCGCCTCGAGTCAGGATAAAATCGCCAGTCATGCTCCCTCCTGGGACCACAGGTGGCAAAGGATAGGTTTATTGTCAAAATTGGCCCACGCAGCCCAAGGGGCGGCCCCCTATCAAGTCAAAAAATAAAAATATCATATTGATAACCAGAGCCATTCTCTCCATATAGCGCGCCAGAGACAGGTTGATGGCAGCTGAGGCGACAATTGGCCGCCTTGCGCCATTCAACTGGCTTCGGATAGAGTAAGATCTTGATCAGCTGTGTGTGTTAGGCTCACAGCTCGCAATATTCAGAATCGTTCCACCTTTAGGGTGGTGATGGAAGGATTGGGTATGGATTACCGGAGCCACTTCGATCAGGCGATTGCTCGTCTGAAGGCGGAACGGCGTTACCGTGTGTTTGCTGATCTGGAGCGCGATGCGCAGCGCTTTCCTCACGCGCTTTGGCGCCCCACCAGCGATGCCAGCCAGACACGCGAAGTGATCATCTGGTGCTCGAATGATTATCTCACCATGGGCGGTCATCCCCATGTGATCGAAGCGGTGAGCACAGCCGCCCATCGCCATGGCGCGGGCGCGGGCGGCACCCGCAATATTTCGGGCACACATCACCCCATCGTCGCGCTTGAGGCCGAGCTGGCCGATCTGCATGGCAAGCCGGCGGCGCTGGCCTTCACTTCGGGCTGGATTTCCAACCTTGCCGGCATTTCCACCATTGCCAGCCTCTTGCCAAATTGCCTGATCCTCTCTGATGCTTTGAATCACAATTCCATGATCGAGGGCGTGCGGCGCTCCGGCGCTGAGCGGCAGATCTGGCACCATAATGATATGGCGCATCTGGAAGACTTGCTCAAAGCTGCGGGCCAAGATCGCGCCAAGCTGATCGTCTTCGAAAGCCTCTATTCCATGGATGGCGATATTGCGCCTGTGCGTGAGATTGTCGCTCTGGCGAAAAAATATAATGCCATGACTTATGTCGACGAAGTGCATGCCGTTGGCATGTATGGCGCGCGCGGTGGCGGCATTTGCGAGCGCGACGGCGTGATGGCCGACATTGACGTGATCGAAGGCACATTGGCCAAGGGCTTTGGCACATTGGGCGGCTATATTGCCGCTGATGCCAACATCATTGATGCCGTGCGCAGCTATGCGCCCTCTTTCATCTTCACCACGGCTCTGCCCCCCACTGTGGCCGCAGGCGCAATGGCCGCTGTGCGTCATCTCAAAACATCATCGATCGAGCGCCAGCAACATCAGCATATGGCGGCCTTGACCAAACATGCGCTAAAGGCTGCTGGCCTGCCGGTGATGGATAATCAATCGCATATCGTGCCAGTCATGGTCGGCGATGCCGAGCAATGCAAAGCGGCCAGCGATCTTCTGCTCGAGCGCCATGGCATTTACATCCAGCCGATCAATTATCCCACTGTTGCAATGGGAACTGAGCGTCTGCGCATCACACCAACCCCGCGCCATACCAAAGACCATGTCGCCGAATTGGTTGAGGCCATGGTGGATGTCTGGACAAGTCTGGGCCTCAAATTTGTTGAAGCCAATGTGCATCCCCTGCCTAAGCGCGAAGCCCATAGCGAGAGTCTCACTACCTCGGATCCGCGCTGCAGCTATGTGGACATGAAGCGCGCGGCTGAATAATCAGCCCCGCTTAGTCTGCCCGCTTAATCTGCGCTATTGGACTAGTCTAACTTCCAGCGTTTGACGACGCCCGCATCAATATCAAACAGATCGAGCAC
>CAIVAX010000027.1 GCA_903903935.1 uncultured Hyphomicrobiales bacterium
GAGAATGCCGATCATCCGCTCAAGACTGGTCAAACTGCGCTCCCCAATCTTTCCTCGCTAGCCAAAGCTCAACTGAGCAGACTGTGATCGGCTTAAGGACAATAGACTTAAGCTAGAGTCGAAACTCAAGATATCCCATTATTTGAGATTTTGAAGCCATTTTTTAGCCCCTTCGGCCGCCCAATTGGCGCTAGCAAAGCTGGCCTGCAGCAGATAACCGCCGGTGGGAGCCTCCCAATCGAGCATTTCGCCGCAGCAAAAGACCCCCGGCAGGCTAGAGATCATCAAATTTTGATCCATTTCGCTGAAAGCAACCCCGCCTGCCGTCGATATAGCGCGCTGCAAGGATTGCACACCCGTCAATTGCAAAGAATAGGATTTAATCAGCTGGGCGAGCGCCTCATTGTTCTGCGGCAAGGGGCCTTTTTCGCGCAAAAGGGAAATGGCCAAAGGGCTCAAACTAGCCGCTTTGCGCAGATGATTGGCCCTAGATTCGCCCTTGCGCCCCTCATTGAGGCGATGGATCAGATCAGCGAGGCTGAGACCGGGGCGAAGATCCAAGATCAGATTGGCCCTACCTTCCGCCAGAATGGCTTCACGCAGTGGAGCTGACAGCGCATAAATCGCCCCGCCCTCCACGCCATAATGAGTGATCATCATCTCGCCCTGCACTTGGATTTGACCAAAGCTCAGGCTGATGGCTTTGAGCGGCGTGCCCGCAAATTTCTCGCGCAGCACTTGCGACCAATCCACATCAAATCCACAATTGGCCGGTTTGAACGGGGCAAGCGCAACGCCTTTTTCATGCAAGGCCTGCGCCCAAGCGCCATCTGATCCGAGCCGCGCCCAAGAGGCGCCGCCCATTGCCAATATCACCGCCGAAGGATGCACAGTCACATCGCCTTGCGGTGTTGCGAAGGTCACCTCACCGCTGTGTGAAATGCTGATAAAGCGATGACGCAAGCGCACCTCGACATTGTGCGCTGCCAACTTACGCAGCCATAAGCGCAGCAAGGGCGAAGCCTTGAAGCTGCGCGGAAAGACACGGCCACTTGAGCCGATGAAGGTTGGCTCCCCCATGGTCTCGCACCACTCGCGCAAGGCTTGCGGAGAAAAAGCTTCAATCATCGGGCGCAAATGCGAGGCCGCTTGACCATAGCGCGTGAGAAAGAGCTCAAGTTCTTCCGAATGGGTGAGATTTAAACCGCCCCGCCCCGCCATCAGAAATTTGCGCGCAAGGCTGGTCATCTGATCATAAATGATCACGCTATGACCCGCTTGCGCGAGCACATCCGCAGCCATTAATCCCGCAGGACCACCGCCGATGATGGCAACCCATTTTGTGTTGGTCTGATTGTTGTCTTCGGCCTGCATCATACCCTGCTTCCAGCTTGGATCAGCAGATGCAGGCATAGAGGTTTCACTGGCCCGCGCCTAGAGGTAATCCCTTGAGGCAGCGGGTGATGAGTAAGCCCCGTCCTTACTGGCGTTGGCGCACCGCAATCAAAGTATAATCGGGATCAGAGAAGAAGAATTCGCCCATGGGGCATTGTTGCTTGAGCAAGTCCAATCGCTTGCCTTGCTCTTTACCTAGCCCAACAGGAATGGGATTCATCACCGGATTGACACCGACAATCTCGTCCAGATCCTCTTTGAACTGCGCCAAGCTCTCCACTGTAAAGCCGATATGATCTAGGCCAGTGGGCAGAATGCTCTGGCCCATATATAAATCAATCTTCCAAGGAATGATAATCAGGCTCATTTTGCCATCTGAGAGATAATGATTAGGGTCCCCGGTGCTGGAATTGAGCGGGGTGAGCTCAAACACATCACTATAGAACCGCGCCATTTCATCAGGATGCAGAGTGCGCAAAGCGACATGTGTGATGCAACGCGCATGTTGCTCGCCATCATTTTCGACATAGCTCGCATGGCGATTGGTCATGTTTTTTTGAGAGAGATCGAAGAAATTGCCATCTGGATCATGCGCGGATATCCCAGCAAAAGGGCGCGTCGAGGGACGCTGGACCCAAGCTGCTTGCGGATAAAGTGTTCGCATCCGACCAAAGACCGTCTCGACATCCTCGACCTCAATGCCAAAATGATCCAGTGCCGCCGGACGTCCAGCTTTACGTGGATTGATATTAAGTCCGACATAACCATCGCCAACCGTCATAGCGCGGGCAGGATTTTTTGTGCCCGACATTTTCATGCCAAATAACGCCTCATAGAATTTGGCGAGCATGGCATAGCGCTCACTGACAATAGCAACATGGTTGATCTTGGCAAACATAGGCACGCGCCTCCTTGATTAATCTTTCTCACCTGCCGGGGCCCCGGTCATGTTCATCGCTTCATTGGCAGCTTTAATCACCTCGGGCGATAATTGGAACACATCGCGCATCAATTGCGCCAAACGCTCGCCGCTCACCTCTTGCGTCTCCAGTTTTTGCTTTTTGGCTTCAGCAAGAAAGGCTGGATCCGTCATCGTCTCATGAAAGGCCTGACGTAACACAGCCACGCGCTCAGGCGGCACGCCGGGGGGCGCGAGAATGGGGCGATCCATTTCAAGCGGCGAGAGCAATAATTGAAGAATCTGTTTGGTGCGCTCATCTTTGGCAAATTCAACGATCGCAGGTGTCTCCGGAAAGAGAGGATTGCGTTGCATGGCCACTTGGATGGGAACAGTCACTTTCTTCTGGGGGAACCAATCGGGCCGTGTCGATTGAATGGAAGAGACAAGACCACCGCAGCGCCCTGTCACTTCGCCCCGCTCCATCGCCAGATAGACATCACTGCCACCTGTATAGCCGGAAATGATTTTGATCTTGGTGCCAAATAATTTGTTGATCATCGCGGGCATGGTTTCCATCTGCGAGCCCGCGCCGGTGCCTCCTACAATATAATTTTTGTCAAAGAGATCCTGCCATTTGGACACGCCCGAGGCAGCCCAAGCGACGCAAATGGCGGTTGTTGCATTCATGCTGCCAATCCAATTGAATTGGCGCGGATCAAATTTCGCCGCTTCAATGCCATAGACCGGCGCAAAGGGAACGCTGGAGTGAACCAGGCCAATCACTGTGCCGTCTTTGGGGGCATTGGTGAACAAATGAATGGTAGCGCGAATGCCACCGGCACCGGGCATATTTTGCACGACAATGGCGGGCTTGCCCGGAATATGCTGGGAGAGGAAAGGCGCGAAAGCAAAGGCATATTGCGAATAGCCGCCGCCTGCTCCCGCACTTAAAATCATCGTGATTTGCTTGCCCTTATAAAATTCAGCACTGTCTTGTCCCTTACTGTCTTGCCCCTTACTCTCTTGCCCCTTGGCTATAGACATGACAGCAAGCAGCGCAGCTGTGCTCAACACTGCAGCCTTGAGATTGGACTTGAGACGAGCCTTGCGATTGACCTTGGTCGATGTGTTCATCATCCCCTCCCCGCGCATCGCTCTATTGGGCGATGTCAATCAATATGCCATCACAATCTGCCATTTGATGCTGACCCAAAGGACAGGACCGCTTGAACAAAGCCTGCAGGGCCTCGCCCTCTGAGCCAGAAAAAGACGCTGGCGCCAAGCGTGGATTATCGGCCGCAATTTGGGCCACATCCTGTTTGACCTGTTCGACGCTCTCCACCTTAAAACCAATATGATCCATGCCCTGTGTGATAATGCCGGTGGCAGCATAATCGAGAATATCCCAAGGCATGATCTCCAAAGTCACATGACCATCGGAGAGATAATAATTGGGATCACCCTGTGTCTTGTTGATCAGCGTGAATTCGAAAACATCGCGATAAAACTCGGCCATATAATCGGGATTCATCGTGCGCAGAGCGACATGATTGATGTGGCGCGGGCGGGCATTGCCGTCATTCTCGACATAAATCGAAGCACGATTTTTCATATCCTTTTGCGAAATATCGAACATATTGCCATCGGGATCATGCGTTGACAGTCCGGCAAAAGGCCGCGTCGAGGGGCGTTGGAGCCATTTCACCCGGGGGTATTTTTGGCGCATGCGCTCAAAACAGGTTTCGACATCCTCAACTTGAATGCCAAAATGATCGAGACCGGCTGAGCGCCCGGCCCGGCGTGGATTAATATTCAGGCCAACATAACCATCCCCCACTGTCACCGCGCGGGCTGGACGAGAATTGGTTGATGTTGTCATGCCAAAGACAGCTTCATAAAATTTGGCGAGCTGGGCGTAATTATCGCTGACGATGGCGACATGATTGATGCGCGCAAACACGGAACCGTCTCCCTGATCCGCCCGCCTCTCACCGGGCAGGTCGAAGCCTAGTATGCGCCGGTTTCAACGAAAGCATCAATTGCTCGCCGCAAGCCCCTGACATTGGGGTCATGAACTTAAATGAATGACCTTTGGCTTGGTCCACACAAGCTAAACCTCTAAAAGTGTCAGGCCTTTTTAGATTAGGGGCTAAGCTGTAAAAATGCTTTACCTGAAATAGGCATGATTGAAACTTGTCAGGCGCAATGAAGAGCGCCATATTGTCCTGACCTCTCGATCTTCGGGTCTGACGATGCGAAAAATGTCTGCTAAAGAGATTAAGGATCGTTACGGCGCCTTCGTCGA
>CAIVAX010000028.1 GCA_903903935.1 uncultured Hyphomicrobiales bacterium
CCGATCTCGTATAACCAGCCACGAGCTCGGATTCAGCTTCCACCAGATCAAAGGGCGGGCGATTGGTCTCCGCCAGTGCTGACACAAAGAAGATGATGAACATGGGAAAGAGCGGCAGCCAATACCAGCCAAACATGCCATATTCGCTGTCTTGCGCGCGCACTATGTCGGACAGGTTCAGCGATCCTGCACAGAGCAAAACCGTGACAATCACAAAGCCGATTGAGACTTCATAACTCACCATTTGCGCGGCCGAGCGCAAAGCGGAGAGGAAGGGATATTTCGAATTCGACGCCCAGCCCGCCATGATAATGCCATAGACACCCAGCGAGGAGACAGCAAAGAGATAGAGAATGCCGACATTGAGATCGGCCACAACCCAGCCCTCATTGGCCGGAATCACAGCCCATGCCGCCATAGCGACAAAGGCCGAGATGAAGGGCGCTAAAACAAACACAACCTTATTGGCGGCGGCAGGAATGATCGGCTCTTTGAGGATGAATTTGAGAAAATCAGCAAAGGGCTGCAAAATGCCCCAAGGGCCAACCACATTGGGGCCACGGCGCAATTGCACCGCTGCCCAGACTTTGCGTTCGCCATAAATCAACACAGCGGTGGAGATTAACAGCGCGACCAGAAAGGCAAGAGCCTTGCCAAGGATCAGCAGGAAGGGAAAGAGCCAGCTCTCTGTCATCTTGCGCTCCTCATTCGGCGGCGTGCTGGAGACGCGCTTTGGCAAGCGCCGAACATTCGGCCATCACACGTGAGGCACGCGCAATGGGATTGGTCAGGTAATAATCATCAATCACATTGGCAAAGGGTGCTTTGCCCATGTCGCCGCCTTTGAGTGCAGCAAGGGCTGCGCTGTCAGCTGGCGCAATCGTATCCATTGCTGCCAAATGCGGATGAGCGGCATAAAGCGCCTTGCGCAAGCCCGCCAGAGAGTCAAAGCCCAGCGTCTTGCCCAAAACCTCAGACAGAGCGCGCAGAATAGCCCAATCTTCTCTCGCATCGCCGGGCGGGAAGCTGGCCCGAGCTGCCATTTGCACGCGCCCTTCCGTATTTACATAAGTGCCGGATTTTTCCGTATAGGCGGCACCGGGCAGAATGACATCGGCACGATGCGCGCCTTGATCGCCATGGCTGCCTTGATAGATCACAAAGGCGCCCGGCTTGATCGTAATTTCATCGGCACCCAGATTGAAGAGAAGATCAACACCGCCCTCAGCCATAGCGGCAGCATCCAGTCCGCCCTCTGCTGGAACAAAGCCAAGATCAAGACCGCCCACACGCGCTGCCGCGCTGTGCAGAACATTAAAGCCATTCCAGCTCTGTGTGATCACGCCCGAGGAGAGAGCCAATTTGGCGGCCATGCTTAAAATCGCCGCGCCATCGGGACGGGTGAGTGCGCCCTGCCCGATTATGATCATTGGCTTTTGCTTGCCAGCAAACAGATCAGAACCGAGCTGCGCCAGAGTGTCTGGGCCTGCACCCAGATAAGAATAGGCATAAGTGAGATCGACCTGTTCGCCGATGAGGCCGACAAACACATCACCGCGCAGCCAGCGCTTGCGAAGGCGCGCATTTAATACGGGCGCTTCGCGGCGCGGATTGGACCCGATGATGAGAATGGCATCAGCCTCATCAATGCCAGCAATGGTGGAATTGAACAGATAAGAGGCGCGGCCCTGTTTGGGATCGAGCTTGCTGCCATCGGTGCGACAATCCAGATTGGGCGAACCAATCTTCTGCAGCAAGGATTGCAGCGCAAACATATCTTCAACGCTGGCCAGATCGCCAGCAATGGCGCCGACTTTTGCGGGTGCTGTTTGGGAGAGCTGGCTGGCAATAGCGGCAAAGGCCTCAGCCCAAGAGGCCGCAACCAATTTGCCATTGCGGCGCACATAGGGCCGATCAAGCCGCTGGGTCTTTAGACCATCAACGATTTGTCGGGCTTTGTCAGAAATCCATTCTTCATTCACCGCTTCATTGACGCGCGGCAGAATGCGCATGACTTCGCGCCCGCGTGTGTCAATGCGGATGGCAGAGCCCAGCGCATCCATCACATCAATGGATTCGCTTTTTTGCAATTCCCAGGAGCGCGCCCGGAAATTTTGCGGGCGCGGCAGCAAGGCGCCCACGGGGCATAGATCCGTCACATTGCCCTGCAATTCCGAACTCATCGCAGTTTCAAGATAGGTGGTGATCTCCATATCTTCGCCGCGGCCAATCGCGCCCATATCACCTGTGCCAGCAACCTCGGCTGTAAAGCGCACACAGCGCGTGCAATGAATGCAGCGGTTCATCGCTGTCTTGACCAGCGGGCCGATATATTTTTCTTCGACGGCGCGCTTATTCTCGCTATAGCGCGAATGATCGCTACCAAAGGCCATGGCCTGATCTTGCAAATCACATTCGCCGCCCTGATCGCAGATCGGGCAATCGAGCGGATGATTGATCAGCAAAAATTCCATCACGCCCTTTTGCGCCTTAACGGCCATTTCGGAATGCGTGTGCACCTTCATGCCGTCGGCA
>CAIVAX010000029.1 GCA_903903935.1 uncultured Hyphomicrobiales bacterium
CAGTTTCACATTCAAGGTGAGATTGGTGTAATTGTTGAGTGCCACCATATATTCGCCAAGCCCCACAGCGCGCGCAATGGCTAAATGGCCATCGGCAATCACTGGATTGAGATTGGTGACAATGTCTTTGAGCAAAGCGCGCGCTTTGGTCTCCCCATAATGCTCGAACAAAACCGCGAGCCAGACTGTGTCCGATCCATCAATCACCACACGCCCAGCCCATTCCTTGCGCTGTGCGAATTCTTCAAAGGTCTTGGGCAATTGCTCTGGCTTGACCAGATTGGTGTTATAGGCCGGAGAATTATAATTGGCATAAACGCCCCACCAGCGCCGATCCTTGTCGACAGCGCCAGCCTCCAGAAATTTGGCTTCCGACAAATCCAATTGCGCCAGAAGCGCCGGCGGGATTTTTTGCACATTGGCTGTCTGCGCCAGATCCCACGCCTTTTGTCCAGCTCGGGCTTCAAGGGTGATGCGGCCGAGAATTTGAGTGTCGGAGGCCCGCACATAGCTGATCTTAATGCCGGTGACCTTCTCGAAATCATTCCACAGCGGCAATCCCTCTTCCTCATTGGTCGTTGAGTAGATCACCACACTGCCTTCGGCCTTAGCGGCAGCCAGGATCGAGCGATCCAGCCAACTGGGATCTTTGGCCAGATCTTGCGAGGGGGCAAGAGTCTGCGCGGCAAGCGGGCTCAGGGCAAGCGGGCTGAGGGCAAGCACCAATAGGCTTAGCCCCAGTAACAATGGTTGCCCCAGCGAGACTGATCTAAACAGGGAAAATGATCTCGAAATCATGCCTATGCCCCCCCTAAGCTCCTAGTTCACTCTGGTGTGAACCTTGGATGCTATTTGTGGACTGCATGGGGGCAATAGGCAACTGGCCAGCGGGGAGGATCCCCCGCCGTGACTTGTGATTCTGGTTCAGTAACGCCGGTCGAGCTCTTGCTTGCGCTCTTTCTTGCGGGCTTTGCGGGAGGCATAACGCGCATCGCGCTCGGCTTTCTTTTCCGCCTCGATCATCGCCTTGAGCTCGACTTCTTCCTCTTTGGCCTTGGCCTCAGCGAACTCTTGCTCAATGCGGGCTTTTTCGCGGGCTTCGGCCTCGATTTTGGCTCTTGCCTCAGCTTCAGCCTTTTCCTTGGCTAGACGCTCGGCTTTTTCACGTTCACGCTGTTGATTGCGCACAGCGCGGGCATCAGCAATTTCTTTGCGCTTGGCCTCTAATTCCAAAACAACAGGATCATCGGACTTGGGTCGAGCCTGGAATTTTTCCAAAAGAGCCTTGCGGGCTATTTCGCTGGCAGATTGACGGTCTTTAAAACTCGCGCCTTTCAAACTTGACATTGGTATCCTTGTAACGAGGCAAAAGGGGTTGTGAGTGCCAAACAGGACGCTGGAAGGTCCGGTCTGCAAAGGGTCTGATCACGTGGCGACTCGCGGGAAGAACGCGTGAAAAAACAATCATCTGAACTAGTTCGGCCTCAAGGCCCATCCCGATCAAAGATGACTAACGCTCTTGCTACACTGAATCGGGAGCTTTTTCCATAAAAAACAGCCAGAAAAGCTCCAAAAGGGGCATTACTCCCCACTTAGACTTGCGCGCAGATTGCCCGATATTGCCAAATACATTCATATAAGATTAAAAAAACAAGGTCTTAGGCCGTTTTAGGCAGGTGATCACTTGGCTTCTCCTGAGCAAAGAGGCACGGACAGGACGAAATGGCGCATCCTTTGGTAGAAAAATATGCTGGAAACCCTTCCAGCTGGAGCGACGAACGCCGGACGGAAGCCCGGCTGGAATTGTTCGCGGCCATTTCTGCCGATCAGGAAGGTGTGAGCGGGGCAAAACTTTTGCCGGATGACCGGACAAAAATGCTCCGCCTTTGGCTCGATCTCAACAATGTTCTCTCTGCGCCAGAAACGGGTACGCGCACGCCGCCCAAAGGCTTCAAGCCCTACTCCTATCCAAGCAAAAAACGCTTTGAGTTTCGTCGCACCAAATATGTCTGGCGCGTGATGCGCTGGCTGAGTTTCGTCGATTATCTTTTCATCTTTTTCATGATCGGGCTGACGGCCGCCTGTGTTCTTCTTGCACAACATTCGATTGATGAAGCCATCAAAATTGAAGAAATCAAAGTTATGGGCGAAGAGGTCACAGCCTGGATGAAAGGCGCCACAGACAAGCGCGGCGAAGAGGAGTTTGAACCTGCAGCCTGTCGCAAGGCAGATGGTCATGCATGGAGTGA
>CAIVAX010000030.1 GCA_903903935.1 uncultured Hyphomicrobiales bacterium
ATCGCTCGGCTGATGGTCTGCTGATCTTGATCTTTGGTGGGGCAGGCTATTTGTATGGCGGCTTGATCGGCGCCTTTGTGTTTCGCGTCATGCAGGATGTGCTGAGCAATATCACACCGCAATATTGGCAATTCTGGCTTGGCATTGTGCTTTTGCTGCTGGTGCTCTTTGTGCGCGGCGGCTTGCTGGGCCTCTTGCGCAATATGCGCGATCGCTATGCGCCCAATCTGATGGGTCCGCCCTCTTCTTCTGGGAGCGCATGAGACATGTCCATCGTTCTTGAAACAAAAAACCTCAGTAAGGCTTTTGGCGGATTAAAGGCGACCGATAATGTCTCCTTCCAGCTTCAAGCAGGCGCGCGTCATGCTTTGATTGGCCCGAATGGCGCGGGCAAGACAACCTTTGTCAATCTGCTCTCCGGCGTCTTGCAAGCCAGCTCCGGCTCAATCTTTCTCGATGGACAGGACATTACCAAATGGAGCGTCCGCCGCCGCGCCATTTCGGGTCTCGCGCGCACCTTTCAAATCAATCAGCTCTTTGTTGATCTCACCCCCTTGCAGACCTTGATGATCGCTATTGCTGAGCGCGAGTCTTCAGGTGGGCATTTGCTGCGCCCCGTTGGCTCTCGCGCGGATCATGTCGAGGAAAGCGTGGAGCTGCTCACCCGCCTTGGCCTGTCGGATGTGATGACCCAACGCGTGGGATCACTGCCCTATGGGCGCCAGCGCTTGCTCGAAATTGCTGTGGCTCTGGCCGCCCGCCCGCGCGTTTTATTGCTTGATGAGCCAGCCGCTGGCGTGCCGGAATCCGAGCGCGGACAAATTCTCGATGTGGTCGATGCTCTGCCCAAGGATGTGGCGCTGGTGCTGATTGAGCATGATATGGATTTGGTGTTCCGTTTCGCCAAATCCATTTCTGTTTTGGTCAATGGCGCTTTATTCATGGAGGGCACACCCAGTCAGATCGCTAATGATCCGCGTGTGCGGCAAGTCTATCTGGGTGAGGAGGAGATTGCGCATGTCTGAACTGCTGCGCCTCACCAAGCTCTGCGCCGGTTATGGCGAGGCGCTTGTGCTGTCCGACATTGATCTGGTCTTGCAAGAGGGTCAGTCACTGGCTTTGCTGGGACGCAATGGCGCGGGCAAGACAACTCTGCTCAATTCCATCATGGGGCTGACGCGCTGGCGCGGCGGCTTGATTGCCTGGCTGGGGCAAGATGTGACGCGCCTACGGGCTGATCAGCGCGCCCAAGCGGGCATTGGCTGGGTGCCGCAAGAGCGTAATATTTTTAAATCTCTCAGTGTCGAAGAAAATCTCACTGCCATTTGGCGCCCCGGTCCGTGGACAGTGGAGCGCATCTTCGCCATGTTCCCGCGTCTTGCGGAACGGCGTGGCAATATGGGCAATCAATTATCGGGAGGCGAACAGCAAATGCTGGCCATGGGCCGCGCTCTGGCGCTCAATCCGCGTCTGCTCTTGCTAGATGAACCTTTGGAGGGTCTGGCCCCCATTATCGTAGAGGAATTGCTCGCCGCCTTGGGGCGTTTGATCAAGGATGAAGGTCTGTCAGTCATTCTTGTTGAGCAAAGCGCCAAAAAATTCTGCCCCTCACCGATCAAGCGCTGATATTGGAGCGCGGGAGCGTTGCTTATACGGGTTCCAGCTCCGCTTTGGCCGCAGATGAGGCGATTCTGCATCGTCTTCTGGGCGTGGCCGAGCGCAAAGCCAATCCAGCTTCTTAACGTTTAAATCAGTTCAACCCTTCTCAGTTTAATCATGGAGTAGATAATGACACGGACGACACCCCCTTTTCGCGCTGATCATGTGGGATCAATTCTGCGCACCGAGCCTTTGAAGCAAGCCCGCGCCAAACGCGCTGCCGGCACAATTTCAGCCGAAGAATTGGCCGCAGTCGAAGATGTCGAGATTCGCAAAATCATCGCCCTGCAGGAATCTGTTGGCCTTGATGCGATCACCGATGGCGAATTTCGCCGCTCCTGGTGGCATTATGATTTTCTAGGTGCGCTCGATGGCGTGAAGCTCGTGGATGTCAATCAGGGCATTCAATTCACCGGCGTGCAAACCAAGGCAGAAGCTCCGCATGTGATGAGCAAGCTGGGCTCCAAGCATCATCCGCATATTGAGCATTTCAAGTTTCTGAAGGCCAACACAAAGAAGACGCCGAAAATGGCTATTCCCAGCCCCTCCATGCTGCATTATCGCGGTGGTCGTAAGCTGATCAATATGGGTATCTATCCCAAAATGGAGGACTTCTATCACGATCTGGCCATGGCCTATCGCGAAGTGGTCACAGGCTTTGCCGATGCGGGCTGCCGTTATCTCCAGCTCGATGATTGCTCATTCGCTTATCTGTGTGACAGCAATCAGCGCAAAATGCTCGAAGAGCGCGGCGAGAATTGGCAGACGCAGGGCGAAATCTATGCCGATATGATCAATGCCGCTGTGGCCACCAAGCCAAAGGATATGGTCATTTCTATCCATGTTTGTCGTGGCAATTTCCGCTCCACCTTTATCGCTTCGGGCGGCTATGAGCCGATTGCGGAATTGCTGTTCAACCGCGTCAATGCCGATGCTTATTTCCTGGAATGGGACAATGATCGCTCGGGTGGCTTTGAGCCTTTGCGCTTCCTGCCCAAGGGCAAGCATGTTGTCGTGGGTCTGATCACCTCCAAGACAGGCGAGCTGGAAAAGCGCGATGATGTTCTGCGCCGCATTGAGGAGGCCTCGAAATATGTCTCCCTCGATCAATTGTGCCTCAGCCCTCAATGTGGCTTTGCCTCAACTGAAGATGGCAATACGCTGAGCGAGCAGCAGCAATGGGATAAATTGCGCTTCGTCGTTGATATAGCAAAGGAAATCTGGGGCTAAGCCAGTTCCTCCCGGCCGGGGCCAGATTGTCTGGCCCTTGGCAGGGCTTATGATCCTTTCTATCAAGCAGATGCATGTGGTTTGGGCTTGCTTGCATTAGCCCAAACAGGCACAATAACTCAGCTGCTTTGAGCTGAGTCTTCTGGCTTAAGGTGGGAAGGGCTTAATAGGGCTCGCAATTCCATTAAGCCGTGGGATGACCTCGCCCGATTCTAATCTGGATGACTGGACGCATGCATTTACTGCAGGTCGATACAAACGCTAGCAGAGTCCCGCAGCCAGAACGGGATCTTACCGATTATGGTCATCGGCATTTCGTCAATCTCATCTCAGCGATAGTTTTGCTCAGTGTTGGCATAGCCATTACTTGGACCATGCTGGCGATTGATAAATATGAGACCAATGAGCGCTGTCTGGCCTCTGGCCGGCGTGAATGTGTGCAGATTTATACGCCGCCGCGCACCATGCAAACCTTAACGACCGCGCACTGAAGCTAAAATTTTAAGCTGCACCTTTTGCAACTGGCACCTTTGCAGCTCTTGATTAGAGACAACTCAGCGCGCGCACTCAGCCGGAATCTTGCGGATCTTCCAAGCTTAAAGCTTTCTTCCGGGTGAGGAGCCAGCCAAGGGCTAATACGAGAATGGCGCCAATGCTGCTGGCGCTTTCTTCGACCAACTCAAAAGATCCATTGGCCTGCAAGCCGTGGATAAGCGGATCAGATACAAAGAGACCGCCTGCCACCCAGCCCAACAGAGCGGCTCCCGCCCAAACGAGAATGGGATAACGATCCAGAATAGAAATGATCATCGTTGCACCAAAGACGATCAAAGGCACGGACATAACAAGGCCAATCACGATCAAGGTCATCGAGCCTTTGGCGGCTGCTGCAATGGCCACGACATTGTCGAGCGACATCACCAAATCAGCCACGGCTATCACGCGGACAGCCACCCACAGAGATTGAGAGGCTTTGACATCCTGATCTTCATTTTCAGCAGTGATTAATTGCACCGCAATCCAGACCAGCAAAAGCGCCCCGATCAATTTCACATAAGGCAGATCCAAAAGACTGGCGACCATGACTGTGAACACTATGCGCAGTCCTACGGCAACGCCCGCGCCAATCATCACGCCCCATTTGCGGCTTCGTTCGGGCAAAGAACGGCACGCCAGCGCAATCACCACGGCATTGTCACCGGAGAGCAAAATATTGATCCAGATGATTTTCAGCAGGGCGAGCAAAAAGGTGCCGGTTTCAGGGGACATAGTCTCATCACTTTCATTATTGTCTCTGCCCTTAAAGCAGAATGGTCGTAAAAGCGCTAGATCTTTACACAACAGGGCCTTGAAAGGCAAAGAAGCGCCCGCTCAAGGGCCGGGATCATCGCTGTCAGAGGTGAGGCTTGACGAGAAGAGGGCGCGCGTTTGCGATCCATCGCTCTTGGTTTGGGTAGATGAACAAAGCCGGCTTTTTCAAACAGGCCCAGAGAGAGAAACAGGGTCTGGTTGCAGATGTAATCACCCGCATCGTGCGAGAGGGCAATTCGCACACCCTTGCCAGACATGGCACTTTTGAGGGCCAGATAGGACAGGCTGACAGGTCTGATAGTCGGGCCTTCAGCCTCAATCTGAGGGGCCAGAGCGCGCCGGCCCTCAGCATCACAATGCAATAAGGATAAGCGATTGCGCGCGCGCGTTTCGATGGTGATCTGCTTGCGGCGGGCTGCAAGTCCAAGATGCAACACGAAGTCAGGCTGAGATTTGGCTTTAATCGCCGCCAAATGGCTTGGAATGGCAGAAAAGACAACGGGCAGAATGACCACCTCTAACTCAATCCCGGCGCGCTGAAGCCTAGCTTGGCATTGGCGATGCACTGCCAAGGCAAGCGTTTGTGAGGGATTGAAGGGGGCACCAGGAAAGGCGCCAAAGCCCGTCAACACCACTTTCAGCCTTTTATCAGTGGCAGAGGAGGTATCTTGAGCGTTCGGGGAAGAAATATCGGCTTGATCTGTCATCTGTCCCAATCTGGTCATGATTGATGGGCACAAGCAGTTTTCTGGTGATGCGGCTGAGATATTAACCCGGTCGCAATATATAGTGATGGCTATTGATATCAGGTCGATCCTGATGAGATGTTAGGTTTGAAATGCAGCTTGTGCAACGGTTTGTCATTCTGATGGCTCTGACAGGGGCTTTGAGCGGCTGTGCCGCCAATGCGCTCGACAGAATGGGCGATGCTATGCCCAGCATGCCCTCCATGTCCTCCATGCCTTCCATGTCCTCCATGCCTTCCATGTCCTCCATGCCTTCCATGTCCTCCATGCC
>CAIVAX010000031.1 GCA_903903935.1 uncultured Hyphomicrobiales bacterium
CTGCTCGAACAATTGGGCCTGACTGGCGATGAGGATCCTTCGACTTTGTCGGGGGGCGAGAGCCGCCGCGCGGCTTTGGCGCGTGTGCTGGCCCCCGAGCCCGATATTCTGTTGCTCGATGAGCCCACCAATCATCTCGATCTGCCAGCAATCGAATGGCTGGAATCGGAATTGTCCAGCCTGCGCTCAGCTTTGGTGATCATCAGCCATGATCGCCGCTTTTTGCAGAATTTGTCGCGCACCACTGTCTGGCTTGATCGGGGTCGCACGCGGCGGTTGGATCGCGGCTTTGGCGAATTTGAAGCCTGGCGCGATCAAATGATCGAAGAGGAAGAGCGCGACCGCCATAAGCTCGCCCGCCAGATTGTGAATGAAGAACATTGGGTGCGCCATGGTGTGAGCGGACGGCGCAAACGCAATATGGGCCGCATGGCGCGTCTGGATGATCTGCGCAAGGATTTGCGCGAAGCGCGCACACTACTCGGCGATGTGAAAATGTCTGTCACAGAGGGGCGGGTCTCGGGGCGCCTTGTGGTCGAGGCTGAGGGCGTCAGCAAATTCTATGGCGAGCGCGCCATTGTGCGGGATTTCTCTATTCGGATTTTGCGTGGCGATCGCATTGGTATTGTCGGGCCCAATGGAGCTGGCAAGACAACATTGATCTCGCTGCTCACAGCTGTGCTGGCGCCAGATTCAGGCACGGTGAAATTAGGGGCCAATTTGCAATTGGCGAGCCTTGATCAAAAGCGCATGAGTCTGGCCGCCGATATGACGCTGAAAGATGCGTTGACGGGCGGGGGCAGTGATTTCGTGGATGTGAATGGCGAGCGCAAACATGTCATCGGCTATATGAAGGACTTTCTCTTCGGGCCTGAGCAGGCCAGAACGCCGGTCTCGCGTCTGTCAGGTGGCGAGCGTGGGCGTTTGACCTTGGCGCGCGCATTGGCTTTGCCGTCGAATTTTCTGGTGCTCGATGAGCCCACTAATGATCTGGATCTCGAGACGCTCGATCTCTTGCAAGAAATGCTGATGGATTATCCCGGCACGCTGATTGTTGTCAGTCATGACCGCGATTTTCTGGATCGTGTGGCGACCTCTGTCATTGTCGCCGAGAATGATGGCAAATGGCAGGAATATGCTGGCGGCTATTCGGATATGGTGGCGCAGCGCGGTAGCGGCATTGCCGTTTTGGCGGGCACGAAAACACATCTCACTGCTACACGTGCGCCAACAGCAGATGGCGATCGCTCCTCTAAGCCCGCCAGCCCGCCAGCTAAAAAGGGGCGTCTGTCTTTCAAGCAGAAACATGCTCTGGAAACCTTGCCCGCGCGCATGGATGAGCTACAAAAGATGAAGGCTCAATTGCAGCTGCGGCTGGAAGATCCTGAATTTTACAGCAAGGATGCTGATGGCTTTGCCAAAGTGATGGCCGCGATGGCCAAGGTTGAGGCCGAGCTGAGTGCCACCGAGGAAAAATGGTTGGCTCTCGAGGTCTTGCGCGAAGAGCTGGAAGGGTGAATGCTAGAGGTCATGCTGCAGATTGGGCCTTCAATCGCAGTGTGAGGTGAGCGCCGTTTGAGGGAGAGTGCTGTGGGATGGGACAAGATCATCAGTCAGGCTCGCTCTCTCCAATGGCTCTGGGCGCTATTTCTTTTGCTGGCTGTGTTCTGGGCCTTGCCCGCTAGTGCTCAAGTAAAAGTTGATCTGCAATTGGTGCTGGCTGTTGATGCCTCTGGCTCAGTGACACAAAGACGCTTTGATCTGCAGACGCAGGGATATGCCGCAGCCTTTCGCAATCCGCAGGTGCAAAGGGCTATTCTCTCAGGCCCGCATCAATCCATAGCTGTCACAATGTTCCAATGGACGGGGCCGCGTCTGCATGTGCAGATCATGCCATGGATGGTGATCCGCGATAGCGAGAGCGCCGAGGCAGTTGCCAACGTGATTGGCTCTTCTCAACGACAAATTTTCGGCGGTGGCACGTCGATCAGTGGCGCCTTAGATTTTGCTATGACCTTGTTTGGCCAAACCCAGTTGCTCGGTGAGCGGCGCGTGATCGATGTTTCGGGCGATGGCGCCAATACAAGCGGGCGCTCGATTTTGCTCGCCAGAGAGGATGTCGTCAAAAATGGTGTGACCATTAATGGCCTGCCCATTCTCTCGGTTGAGCCCGATCTTGATGAGTATTATGCCCGCTTTGTGATTGGTGGCGAGGGCGCTTTTGTCGTACCGGCCAAATCTTATGAAGATTTTGGTGGCGCCATCGTCAAGAAATTGATTGCGGAAATTGCCAATATTGAGCCTGCGCTCAGTCAGCGGCAATTTGCGCTTCATAGCCAAGACGATTAGGCGGATCTGTCTTTCTTCATTGTCTTGCTGAGGCAGGCAATTAGATCCTCCCGATCCATAGGCTTGGTGAGAAAATCGTCAAAGCCAATCTCAAGGCATTTTTCGCGATCTTCGGCAAAGGCATTGGCGGTGAGCGCGATAATGGGTTTGCGCGGGGAACCTGTTTCGCTCTCCAAGCGACGAATGCGCCGCGTGACCTCCAAGCCATCAAGTTCCGGCATGCGAATATCCATCACAATGCCATCAAAGGCTGGACGCTCGCCATTCATCGCCCGGCTGGCCTCGGCCAAAGCCTCCAATCCATTGTGGGCGCGGGTAACAATGGCGCCGCAGCTCTCAAGATGTTTGGTGGCGATGAGGGCGTTAATGTCATTGTCTTCGGCGAGGAGAAACGCGCGGCCGCCTAAAACTTGCGGCGAGTTTGAAGATGAGGCGGTCGGAATCGTTTTGCTTTGTGTTTCGAAGTGTTGCGCCAAATGGACCAAGAGTGATCGCACCCGCACAGGTTTCACAAGCCAACCGTCAAAACCGCTCAGCCGATTGTGATCAAAACTGCGCCGTTCAAAGGGAGAGAACAGGACTAGATTGCGCGATGCGCCCGCGATGCGGGCAGCTTGTGCCATGCGCTGGGTCACATCCTCACCAAGAGCGCAATCAATGATGACAATATCTGGCTTTAAACCAGAGGCGAAAAGCTCTGCTGAATGTTCATAGCTCTGCGCGCGCGTGACCTGTGCGCCAGCGGCGGCTAGCCTTTCACCCAAGAAAGGCACTTCAAACATAGATGCACTTACCAGAAGCACATGATGATGCGAGAGCTGCAAGGAGAGCTGATCCGAGTGCTCCCCCTGTGTGGCAGGCAAAGCAATCGTAAATGCAAAAGTGGAGCCGTTGCGGGTGCTGGTCTCCAGCTTCAATATGCCGCCCATATGCTCGACAATACGCTTGGAA
>CAIVAX010000032.1 GCA_903903935.1 uncultured Hyphomicrobiales bacterium
ATCATTCAATCAAAATATCGGATTCTGGCTGATGCGGCTTCGCGTGTGGCTAGCCCGCAAATCCGCAATGTCGGCACTGTGGGTGGCAATGTGTCGCAAGATGCACGCTGCTGGTACTATCGCTACGGCCTGCCTTGCTACCGGGCTGGCGGCAATACATGCTTTGCGGATACGCCCGAAGGCGTGAACCGCGAACATGCTTTGTTCGATACTGATCGGTGCGTGACGGTCAATCCGTCGGATACGGCTCCGGTCTTCACTGCTCTGGACGCTAAATTCGTTCTGCGCAGCTCGAAGGGCGAGCGCGTTCTTGGGCCGGAAGAATTCTTCATAGGCCCGAAGACGGACATCACCCATCTGACCTCGACACGTCCTGGCGAAATCCTGGTTGCGATCCGCGTTCCCAAAACTTGGGCCGGTGCAAACTTCTACTTTGAGAAGGTTGCTGATCGTAACGCATGGGACTTTGCTCTGGTCAATGTCGCCGCCGCCTTCAAGGTGACCAATGGCAATATTACGGATTCCCGCATCGTCTGCGGCGCTGTCAGTGCTGTTCCCCGTCGCCTGACCGCTGTTGAGGAAATCGTCAAGGGCAAACCCCAGGGCGAGGACATTGCAAAGCTGGCTGGCCAATCGGCCACACGCGGCGCACGTCCCTTGAACTATAACCAGTTCAAGATTCCGCTGATGGCTAATCTAGTGACGCGCGCTGTGCGCGACGCTAAGGCCTGAGGTCGACAATGGATTTGGATATCGAACTCTTTCGTTATTCTCGATCGATCTATGGTGGGGATGAAACCATAATTGGTGCCAATTGGGATCTCTTAGGTTTCTTTGTGGCGGCCTCGATGACATTCATCGTCCTTCACATCATCTGCAAAATCGTTTTTTCAAAACGGATTGCAGGATCACATTGATCACTATGAACGAGAGTGAATAAAATGAGTTCGGTAGCTAACAAGACTTCAGACGCGGCCAATTCCAATTCTGGCCGCGTCGAAAGACATAAATTGGCTGATCGTCTCTATCATTGGATCATGGCTTTGGCCGTGGTCAGTTTGATGACGACTGCTTTTCTTCCTATTCTCGGAATTAAATTTGAATGGGTGACCATTCATTGGATCTCGGGAATTATCTTGGCGCTCTGTGTCGCCTTTCATATGATCCGTGCCCTCGGCTGGCAGGACAAATGGCTGATGATCATTGATGCTCGGGATCTGAGCAATGGTGTGCGCATTCTCAAGCGCTCTTTGGGCCAAGCCTCGCCCGCACCCGTGAAGCCAGGCAAATATAACGGCCTGCAAAAGCTCTATCATCTCGGCGTTGCCTTTTTCATCCTCGCGCTCATTGGCTCAGGCATTTTGATGCTGATGAAAATTGACACGCCCTTCTGGAAACGTAATCCATATTTCCTTGATGATGGGGATTGGGGCCTAGTTTACACTGTACATGGCTTTGGGGCCATGTTTATGGTGTCTATGGTGATGATCCATGTCTATTTCGCGATCCGCCCGGATGAATGGCATCTCACACGATCCATGTTCCGCGGTTGGATGACACGCAAGGAATATCAGGATCATCATGAGGCAAGCCGCTGGCAGGCCTCTGACCAGAAATAAGCCAAATCAGACATTGGCTGTTCTCAGAAATTGTCTGATCAGATGCCATCACTTTTGTCAGGAGCTGAGATTTTATTCGAGGCTCCTAACACTTCACACACTATCCAAGAATGATCTCTTATTGAGGGTTGATGATGACGTCCGCAGTAGAGGATACACAGGCTCTGGCCTCGGCAATTGATAAGGTCGAGGAAGCCTATGAATATATGCTGGCTTATGCGGCACAGGGGCGCCGCACTGATGACGAAGGGACGGGCAGCCCGATCCGCGATTATCTTAAAAGCGCCAGTGAGGCGCTGGACTTGATCGAGCGCACAACACCGGCCATGTGCGGTGTGCGCAATGAGAAAGAGATTGCCGATATTCAGCCCTTTCTCAAAGTACTGCATCAGGATGCCGCTGCTGCCCG
>CAIVAX010000033.1 GCA_903903935.1 uncultured Hyphomicrobiales bacterium
AGCAAGACGTGCCAAAGGCAATCATCAATGATCTGGTGCGTATTTTCGCCAATGATGTGGACTTCCAGCGCGCCGCAACGCCCAGCGATTCCTTCGAAGTTTTCTATGAAGAAAGCGAAGAAGGAGATGGCCGCACCGAATTGCTCTACGCTTCCATTACAGTGCGCAATGAAACATTTAAATATTATCGCTATCAAGCCCCCGAAGATACGACGATTGATTTCTTCGATGAGAATGGCAAGTCGACACGCAAATTTCTTATTCGTAAGCCCATTGCGCAGGGCGAGCAAAGATCAGGTTTTGGTCGGCGCTTTCATCCCATCCTAGGCTATTCACGCATGCATACGGGTGTTGATTGGTCGGCACCCACTGGCACGCCCATTGTGGCCGCTGGTAATGGCACTGTGATCAAGGCCAAGCGCGAGTCGGGCTATGGCAATCGCGTCGAAGTCCAGCACCCCAATGGCTATATTACAACCTACAATCATATGTCCGGCTTTGCCCGTGGCATTGCTGAAGGCGTGCGTGTGCGGCAAGGTCAGGTGGTTGGCTTTCTGGGTATGACGGGCTTAGCGACAGGCCCGCACCTGCATTATGAAGTTCTGGTGAACGGCAATTTCGTTGATCCCATGCGCATTAAACTGGCCCGCGTGCGCGAACTCGATGGCCGTCAGGTTGCCGAATTCAAACGCGAGCGTGATCGCATTGATGAGCTGATCACCCGCGCGCCTAATGCGCCGCAAGTAGTGGCAACACGCCCGCGGTAAGATTACAGACCAAGGGCCTGCCTGACCTGCTGCGCGCTCCAGCCCATCGCGCGCAATTCACGCAAGGATTGCGCGCCATCCCGTTTGGCTAATTTATGGCCTTCTTCATCAAGGATCAGGCGGTGATGATGATAGGTCGGCTCAGGCAAATTGAGCAGCGTTTGCAACAAGCGATGAATGGCGGTGGCAAAATACAAATCGTACCCACGGATCACCTGCGTAATACCTTGCAGGGCATCATCAACCACAACAGCCATGTGATAGCTCGTGCCAATATCTTTGCGACCCAGCACCACATCACCCCATTGCTCAGGCTGGGCGACGCACATGCTCACATTGCCGGCCTCTTCCATCTCGCTCCACATGAGGGGCTGTGACAGACGCAACAGCGCGGCCTGCATATTCAACCGCACATGATGCGGCTCACGCTCAGCTCTCGACCAAGCTGCGTCTGCGCTCAGGTCGCGGCACAGGCCAGGATAAAGCGGCGCTCCATCGGGATCACGCAGCGCTTGCGGGCCCAGCCCCCGCATAATCTGACCGCGCGTGCAAAAACACGGATAGATCAGGCCTGCCTCTTTTAATTGCGTCAAGGCGCGCTGATAAACTGCATAATGCTCGGATTGGCGTCGCACGGGCCGCTCCCAGTCAAGACCCAGCCAGGTGAGGTCCTCTTCAATCGCCTGATCAAACTCCGGCCGCCAGCGCGAGCGATCAATATCCTCAATCCGCAGCAGGAAGCGCCCGCCCCTGCGCGCGGCAAAGTCCTGATTAAGACAGGCTGAGAGCGCATGGCCCAGATGCAAATAGCCATTGGGCGAGGGCGCAAAACGGACAATGGGGAGCGAACTCATCTGATCTCCTGCGCCGACGTTCAAAACCTGCCCGCCATACCTATATAAGTCCTGAGAGGATTTGACGATTGCCAGACAGACGCTTCCGCCGCACGATGAGTTAGGCTAAGAGACTGCATTGGCTAGCCAAGCTCATCTCGTACAACCCATTGGATTGCTATGACCACAACCTTAACCGGTCCCCGGATCGCCCCCAAATCTGGCACCCTGAAGCAGATTGTTGTCTTTCTGCATGGCTATGGCGCTGATGGCAATGATCTGATCGAGATTGGCAAGCAATGGCAGGCATGGCTGCCCGATGCATTGTTTATCAGCCCTCATGCGCCTGATCGCTGCTCGATGGCGCCCACTGGCCGGCAATGGTTTCCTTTGAGCATGCGCGATTCCTCCGAATTATGGAAAGGCGCTATGCATGCCCGCCCGGCGATTGATCGCTTTCTGGATGATGAATTGGCCAATGCCAATCTCGATGAGTCAAAGCTCGCTATGGTGGGGTTTAGCCAAGGCACAATGATGGCGCTGCATGTTGGCTTGCGGCGGCCCAAAGCCCCTGCAGCTGTGCTGGGTTTTTCTGGCACGCTCGTGGGGCCCGAATATCTCGAGGATGCCAAGGCGCGCAATGCCAAAGGCGAGCCGCCGCCCATTCTGCTCACCCATGGCGGCGCGGATGAAGTCATTCCCGTCGATGCTTTATTTATGTCGGCCGAGCAATTGGCCAAGGCCAATATTCCCTGCCAATGGCACCTCTCCCCCAATCTGGGCCATGGGATTGATGGCGAATGCCTCATTCAGGGCGGACAATTTCTGGCCAAAAATTTTGGTTTGCCTCTGCCTGCACGGCCCAGACGCACGCGCTAATCCCTAAGGGGCTCACTCCTCTAAAGCGCCGCGGCCAGCCACTGGTGAGAGCGTGGGAGCAAGGGCGGGAACAATGCGCCGCACTGATCTGCGGATCATAATGGGGCGATATAATTGCTTGCTGGCCTCAACCAGAAAGACACCGCCGCCCGGCAAAGCAAATTGACCGCCGATGCGTTCAAAGGCTGGTGCTAGGCGCAAAAAGGACCTG
>CAIVAX010000034.1 GCA_903903935.1 uncultured Hyphomicrobiales bacterium
CAAGCCGGCACGCGCTTTGCAGGCAATGGGCGGTTCAAATCTCGCTATTGGACAAAAGAGAATTGGCACAAGGTCACAGAGCTCGAAGCCTATGCCAAGCAACATGGTCAGAGCTTGCTGACCTTGGCCTTTAGCTGGCTGGCAGCTCAGACTTGCGTGAGCAGCGTTATTGCAGGTGCTACCAAGCCAGAGCAAATTGATGGGAATGTTGAAGCGGTTAACTGGGTTTTGACAGCTCAGGACCTGACCCATATTGACCAAATCACCAGATAGTTGGCGCCGAGTGCCGCAGAGCGCCAAAAGACGCTTCTGGCCTGATTAAAATTCTATTAAAGTGATGGGGCTGGAGCGTTTGGTTTCAGCCGATTGCCGAAGGATTGTTTTCATGAAATCGTTGCGTCTCCCCCTTCATTCAGGACTAGGCTTAATATGGCTTATCGCAGGCTCATTCACGCCCGCTCAGGCCTTTTCACCGGCCCCTGTTCTGACTGAGCAGCCAAGCCTCCTCTCCAACGAGCTGCTGACCCAAGTTCAATATGATCCGCGTCAGCGCACGAGCAATAAACCGCAAGCACGGCCCTCAACGCCTCAACGGCCTCAGAAACCTATGCGCCCCACTATGACGGGAGGCATGCAGCCGCCTGCGTCCTTGATTGGATCAGGTACAGGGACCCCCCAACGCCCCTCTTATCGCCCCCCAATGGGAAAACAGTCCATTGCCCCCGTGCTGGCCGCTGGTGCACTTGGATTGGCGGCTGGTTCCATCATTGCCCAGACACATGGACAAGGACAGGCGCGTCCGGTCTATGCGCATGCGCCCCGTCCACGCCCCGTCTATCGTCCTAATACGGTCTATTTGCCGCAAGCTGTTTATGTACCCCAGCCTGTCTATAGGCCTGAGCCGGTCTATCAGAACCAAACAATTTATCAGTCCTATCCCGTTCAACAGGTTTATGAGGATCAAACGGCCAGCCTTCGCCCCGAGCCGTGGAGCGAGGAATGGTATGATTATTGTTTCCAGCGCTATCGCACCTTCAATCCGAATAACGGCACTTATCTGGCCTATGACGGTCGGCGCTATTTCTGCCGTTAAACCCCTCGATCTCGCTGGGTTTGGTCGGCGAGATCGAGCCCCTGCATTTTGAAACAGGGGCTGAGCTGAGCTTGCGCTTGCTTTGCGCTTGCGCTTGCGCTTGCGCTGGATCTCACAAAAAGGATAAAACTTTTCAAGCGATCTGCAGATCCACTTTGCCCAACCACGGCCAATGGCAAGATCGCAAGGGGAGTGCGGGATGAATGAGGGCAAGACATTTGCGCCAGGCGCAAGTGCCAATCCAATACAAATGAGCAATCATGCTGCGCATGTCAGCACGCCTGCCCTTCATGGCGCTTTGATCTTGGATGCGGTTAAAGCCGCAGGCATTAATTATGTGCTCTCGGTGCCCGATCTGCACACAAGCCAAGGCCTGCTCAAGCCCATTGCAGTTGATCCTGAACTGACACTCATTCGTGTGTGCAAAGAGGATGAGACCTTAGGCATTGCCGCAGGCCTGATATATGGGCCCAACCGGCCGCTGATCCTCATTCAATATACGGGCTTTCTCTATGCGCTCAATTCGATCCGCGCGGTTGCAGTTGAACATCGCCAGCCCATTGTGTTGATGATTGGCCTGCTCAGCAAAGAGCCCGGCGTGATGCCGCAAGAGTCCAAAAAATATGGCATTCGCATTGTCGAGCCCATTCTTGATGCCATGGGCATTCAAAGATGCCTTATTGAAACCGATAAGGATGTCGGCTTGATCCAGCCAGCGATTGAGACCGCCTTTGCGACCTCGCGACCCGTAGCGATCTTGATTGGAGGCAAGCCCGCATGAGTCGGATGAACCGCTTAGCTCTGCTCGCTATACTCAAAGAGCAGATTGACCGCGAGATTGTTGTCTCCACCTATTCAACGGCCACGGATTGGTCGAGCCTGAGCGAGCGGCCGCTGAATTATTATTCGGTTGGCGCTATGGGGCTGGCCTCTTCGCATGGCCTTGGG
>CAIVAX010000035.1 GCA_903903935.1 uncultured Hyphomicrobiales bacterium
CAGCGCTCAATCTCGCGCGCGGAGGCCGCGCCATCTTCATAAGGCACGATGATAGAGGATTTCAGCCGAGAATCCCGGCTGATCCAGCGATCAAAATGACAATCATTGATCGCATGCGCCATCGCAACAGAGAGCTCGTTATTCTGAATGCCCTGCCCCGTGGGTTGCAGATAATTCAATATGCCGTAATCGACATCGTAATAATCGAGAAATTGCTCCTGCATGAGCTGCAAATCTGAGCCCGGCAGACCACCAGACTTGGGCCAAGAATCGCGCCGTGCCGCCATGGGCTGACCTTTGGGGAAATTCGCTCCCGCCAAAAAGCCCGAACGCGGCCGCACGCCATAAGTTTGCAAATGATCCCACCAGCGCTGCGACAAATAGGGTTTGAAATCCTCCAACGAATCTTGCGGATGCACATCCGCATCAATCACCGCCAAACGATTGCTGGCTTTGCCAGGCTTGGGATTAAGAAGTTCAGCGCTCATCGAACCAGCACTCCCAGTCGCTCATAAGTGGCCAATGGATTTTCAACTTTGATCTTGTGATGCAAGGCCGCAGCAATGGCAGGCGGCATGGGATCATCGCCATCAAACTGCCAATGGGGAAAATCAGACGCATAAAGAAACATATCATCGCTGTTGAAATGGTTCATCAAGCGCTCAACAATTTTGGGATCATCGGGCGCATCAAGCGGCTGAATGCTAAAGCGCACATGCTGGCGCACAATATCCAAAGGCGCTTGCTTCACCCAGGGCACTTCAAAGCGCAAGCCGCGCCAGAATTTATTCAATCGCCACATAAAGCCCGGCAACCAAGACACGCCAGACTCCAAACACACCACGCGCAGATCGGTAAATTGCGCAAACACACCTTCCGTGATCATGCTGGTGAGGCTGGATTGAAAGCCCTGCGCCTGATCGGTGTAATCTTCAAGATACCAGCTTGGCCACCCCAGAGAGGTGACGGGATTTTTGAACGCGCTGCCCGCATGAATGCCAATGGTGAGCTTATGGCGCTGAGCTGCGGCATAGATCGGCCATAAATGCCGCCGCCCCATGGGCACATCGCCCATGCACAAAAACAGCACTTGCACAAAGCGCGGATCAGCCGCGCAGCGCTCAATCTCCTCCACAGCCAATTCCACATTGGTCGTGGGAATGACAATCGAAGCCCGCAAACGCGGGTCCCGATCCAGCCATTCCTTGGCGATCCAATCATTAAGAGCACGGGCAAAGGCAATCGCCTGATCCTCATTCATGATCAGTTGAATGCCATAGAGCGGGTTGAGAATGGCCAGATCCGCCCCCATTCGATCAAAGACGGGGCCGGTCAGATCCTCAAGACGTGAGGCGGGGCGCGGCTTGGTCTTCCAATCGGGCCGGCAGGTCAACGGCGAATTGAGCGGATAAGAAGCTGATTCGACAGTATCGAGGCCACGAACTGTGACCATTTCACGCCAATACTCATCAAGATAGGGCTCCAGCGCCGCTAAAGAGGGCACAAAGGGATGAACATCGCAATCAATCGCACGCAAATCAGCCTCCAGAGGGCAATTTTCGCAAGCCCCGGGCCCAAGTGCAAGGGGGCAAGTGCAAGTGCTGATGTCCCAAGGGGTGATATCTCAAAGGGTGTGGTAAAGTGATGAGCAAATTGGCCTGCGCGATGAAGAGCCCAAAGCCTACCTTGCCCCCAAGCCTGCCTTTCCTCCCAAGCTGCCCTTCCCCCCCGGCTCTTTTTCCCCTACATGAACGTCAGATTTCCAAACATGAGACGAATCCATGCACGCCTATCGCACCCAGACTTGCGGCGAACTCCGCCAGAGCCATGATGGTCAAATTGCCCGCCTCTCAGGCTGGTGCCATCGCATCCGCGACCATGGCGGTGTCTTGTTCATCGATCTGCGCGATCATTACGGCATGACCCAATGCGTGATCGATCCCGACTCGCCCGTCTTTAAACTGGTCGAAACCTTCCGCGCCGAATGGGTGGTACGTCTGGATGGCAAAGTCCGCCGCCGTCCCGAGGGCACAGACAATGCCGATATGCCAACCGGCGCCATTGAGCTTTATGTGACCGATGCCGAAGTGCTCGGCCCGGCCGCTGAATTGCCCCTGCCCGTGTTTGGCGATCAAGATTATCCTGAAGAGACACGCCTCAAATATCGCTTCCTCGATTTGCGCCGTGAGCGTTTGCATAAAAACATCATGCTGCGCATTGGCATTGTCGATTGGTTGCGCACCGCAATGAAGGGCTCAGGCTTTAACGAATTCAACACGCCTATTTTGACCGCCTCATCGCCCGAAGGCGCGCGTGATTTTCTTGTGCCTTCGCGTTTACATCCCGGCACCTTCTACGCCCTGCCGCAGGCTCCGCAGCAATATAAGCAATTGCTAATGATGGCGGGCTTTGATCGCTATTTCCAAATCGCGCCCTGTTTCCGAGATGAAGATCCGCGCGCGGATCGCCTGCCGGGCGAATTCTATCAGCTCGATCTCGAAATGAGCTTTGTCACGCAGGAAGATGTGTTCAACGCCATTGAACCTGTCATCACCGGCGTGTTTGAGAAATTTGGCTCGGGGCGTCCCGTCACGCAAAAATGGCCGCGCATTCCCTATGCCGAGGCCTTGCAGAAATATGGCTCGGACAAGCCTGATTTGCGCAATCCCATTGTGATGCAGGATGTCTCCAGCCATTTTGCTGGCTCCAACTTCAAAGTCTTTGCCCGCATGTTGGAGACTGCTGGCAATCAAGTCTGGGCCATTCCCGCCAAGACAGGCGGCAGCCGCACATTCTGTGATCGCATGAACAGCTGGGCGCAGAGCGAAGGCCAGCCCGGCCTTGGTTATATCTTCTGGCGCGAAGATGGCGCCGCTGGCCCCATTGCCAATAATATCGGACCTGAGCGCACCGAAGCGATCCGCGCTCAATTAGGCCTAGGGGCTGGAGATGCGGCCTTCTTTGTCGCCGGTGATCCGCAAAAATTCGTGCGCTTTGCTGGCGATGCGCGCACACGTGCAGGCAAAGAGCTCAATCTCATCGATGAGAACCGCTTTGAACTCGCATGGATTGTCGACTTCCCCATGTTCGAATGGAATGAAGACGAGAAGAAGGTCGACTTCTCGCACAACCCTTTCTCCATGCCGCAAGGCGGGCTGGATGCGCTCAATACGCAAGATCCGCTCACCATC
Source organism: uncultured Hyphomicrobiales bacterium (assembly GCA_903903935.1). Lineage (GTDB taxonomy): Bacteria > Pseudomonadota > Alphaproteobacteria > Rhizobiales > Beijerinckiaceae > Terripilifer. The sequence goes on from CAIVAX010000035.1 coordinate 3,192, forward strand.
AAAGCCTTCCAATATGACATTGCGTGCAATGGCTATGAAATCGCCTCGGGCGGTATTCGCAATCACAAGCCCGCAGCTATGGTGAAAGCCTTCGAGATTGCTGGCTATAGCGAGCAAACCGTTGTCGATCGCTTTGGCGGCATGTATCGCGCCTTCCAATATGGCGCCCCGCCCCATGGCGGCATGGCGGCCGGCGTGGATCGCATCATCATGCTGATGGCCAATGAGCAAAATCTGCGCGAAGTGGCACTCTTCCCGATGAACCAGCGCGCCGAAGATTTGTTGATGGGCGCGCCCTCGGAGCCCACGCCCAAGCAATTGCGTGAATTGCATTTGCGCGTCAATAAACCCGAGTGAGC
>CAIVAX010000036.1 GCA_903903935.1 uncultured Hyphomicrobiales bacterium
CCGCTTTTGTCGGCACGATGGAGGCAAGGCTTTCCAGCGGGGGAACATCGGGATGAGAGGGGAAATATTCGGCCTGCGCCATGATCGCCTGCCCCTCTTTGGAGAGAATGAAATCAGTCAGCAGCATGGCGGCATAGGGATGTTTGATCCCCTTGGGTACGACCATGGTCGCTGTCGTGCTGGCCACAGGATCCATCAAGACTGAGGCAACGGGTGCGCCCTTGGCCGCACTGATCAAAGGATGATGCGCGAAAATGTTCAGCGCAATGGGATATTCCCCAGCCATGACACGATCCACGAGCGTGCGCGCACTGCCCGAGCCAAAATTGACCACTTGTTGCTCTTTGAGCTTTTTGAAATAGGCCATGGCCTTCTCTTCTCCCCAAGCGAGGCGAAGATTCATAATGAATAAGGGGGTGCCGCTCGATGTGCCAATGCGCCAGGACAATTTGCCCTTCCATTTGGGATCGAGCAAATCCTCATAAGTCTTGGGAGCCTGATTGGCGGGCACCAATTTGGTATTATAGGCTGCAGAGAAATAACTCAGCCGCGTTGCGGTCCACAGATTGCGCGGATCGCGATAATGGGGGGGATATTGCTGCGATACGGGCGTTTCATAAGGCTGGACAAGATTAGCCGCAATGGCCAGCTCGCCTATGCCCGTGCCCTCGATCAAATCGCCCACCAGATTTCCAGCGCGCACTTCGGCGGTTAATTTGGCGATGATTTCTTCTGTATCGCCACGCCAAAAGGTCATTTTGACGCCGGGATATTTTTTCATAAAGCCATCTGCCAGAGGCCGCAAAGCTTGATTGACGATCATAGCCGAATAGAAAACCACTTGGCCTTCTTTGCGCGCGCCCTCGAGCAATTTCTGATCACGGTCCGCGCCGCTATAGGTCAGAATATCTGAAGCTGTCTGCGCTTGCGCCAAAGATGCGTGCATCAGCATACCAAGACCCAGAACACACTTGGCCAGCAGGCTTGCAACAGCCTTATTCCATTTCTGCTTGCTCAGCAGCATGGCGACATCCTCCTTTGCTCACCGCTCTTGATTGAGCGGCTTATGCTGTGGCCCATTTGGGCTCACTCTTATTGTCTCAACTTTTTTTGACAGGCCGGACGCCCGAACCATTGCCTTTAGGCAAATGCAGAAATCCGTTTTCAATCTCGATGCCCTCAAAGGGATCATCGAGCAGGCGATCAAATTCGCCCAATTCGCAGGCATAATCGACGCCCGGCAACGCACAGGCCAGATGCAGCGCATGCGCGCTCATCAAGCGTGAGCCCACCGCCGCGCCAAAGCGATATTTAATGCCGCCTGCTTCACAAATGCGCGCCGCAGCTATTGTATTGCGCAAGCCTCCCAGCTTGGGGATCTTCAAGCTCACCGCATCCACCGCGCGCTGGGAAACCAATTCATAGACTTCGCGCAAAGAGCCCGCAGCCTCATCGGCCTCAATTGTCACTGGCACCATTTTGGTCACCAGGCTGAGGCCTTCGCGATCATCGACATGCACAGGCTGTTCGGCAAGATCCAAGCCAAATTCGGCCATTTGACTGATCGCGCTCACTGCATCCTTGACGCTATAGGCTTGATTGGCATCAATCGTCAGATGGGCGTCCGCGCCCAATTGCTGGCGGATGGCTTTGACGCGCGCCACATCTTCGGCCACATCGCCATGCACTTTGATTTTGAAATAGCGATAGCCCTTGTCAAACAGCTTTTGCGCCTGCGTCGCCATTTCCTGCGGAGTCTTGATCGCCAGAATACGCAGAATGGGCACTTGCGTGCGCACCACTCCGCCAAAAAGCTGATTGAGCGGCACGCCCAAAATCTGCGCCTGCAAATCATAGATAGCACAATCAATCGCCGCTTTGGCTTGCGGGGCGCCGCGCAGAGCCCGATCGAGCGAGCCCAGCATAGCCTCAACATCCCACACGGAGCGGCCCACAACATGCGCGCGGAAGAAGCCAAGCTCGACCTCTAAGGTCTCCATCGTCGAGCCCATATGCGCTGTGGCTGAGGCATAGCCATAGCCGACATGGCCATCCTCGGTGGCAAGGCGCAGCACAAGACCCTCAACCGTCGATGTCGCCGCCAAAGCGAATTTCCAAGTTGGATCTTCCTTAGGCATAACACTGCGAACCAGATCGAATTGAGTGATAATCACGCTTGGCTCTCCCTCGCCTGTATAAATTGAGATCCTGTTAGACCCTTTGCCGCTCCTCTCGTCCAGAGGATCAGATGGGTGAGCCTGTCCGAAGCTGAGAAGAGAGTCAACGGGCCTCAATAGGACCCTTGCTGAGGGGGCTCTCGGATGGGCCGAGCCGCCTTTGCCAGGGGCTGCTCAGGCAGTATAGAGATGGTGAGTAGCAGGAGGATTGGGCGCAGCATGGATAAGCATGTGGTGGCAAGAATCGACGAGGTCAAACCGGGCGAGCATATTAAAGTCACCGTCCGCGGCCGTGATATTGCCCTGTTTAATCTGGCCGGCGAGTTTTATGCCATTGGCGATCGCTGCCCGCATGAAGCTGGCTCTTTGAGCACGGGATGTCAGGTCAGTCTGGCTGAGTCAGATAAGCCGGGCCATTATCGCCTCTCGCGTCGGGGCGAATTTATCAAATGCCCCTGGCATGGCTGGGAGTTCGATATCAAGACCGGTCAATCCTATTGCGATCCGTTCAAAATGCGCGTGCGGTCCTATGAGGCTGCCATTCAGACGGGCGAAGATCTGACCAAGGGGCCCTATATAGCCGAGACCTTTCGCGTCAGTCTGGATGCCGACTATGTGGTGATTGAATTATAAGCCAGCGGCACAAATTGTCAGCGCAAATGGCTTTCAATCATTTTCACCTGAAACGGCTTTAAGGGCGCATAGGCTGAAAAGTGCGAGGGCAAGAGCGGCAAAGCCCCCGGCATGAGTTTCAAGGGCGAAATATCCAAAGGCGCTGCCATAGCCAACTTTGATGACCCCCCTGCCCGCAATTCAGCCGGCTTGCTGGGTGGGAGCGGGATGACAGGCTGAGGCAGGCTGGCCATTTCGACAGCGCGAGGTTTTGGCACAGAGGGTGAAGCGCTCAACGAAGCAATCGGCGAAGCGCTCAGCGAAGCAGATGGCGAAGCGGTCAGCGAAGCAGATGGCGAAGCGGTCAGCGAAGCAGATGGCGAAGCGACGAGCGAAGCAGGCGTCAACAGTTTAGCCACAATCTCGGACATGGCCTGGCCAATGGCAGTGCCGCGTTCCTGTGGACTGGCGGCTTGAGCGATGAGAATGGTGCGCTTCTCCCGGCAATCGCGAATGCCCAGTTCGATCAGCTCAGCACCCGAGAGAGACTGATATTGGCGCGTGAGTGTGCCCAATCTGGCGCGCACGGCGGGCGGATAGGATTGAAAGAGATCCTGCGAGACGCCTTCATCCACAATGCGGGTGGTTTCATCATAGGCTTGATGAAATTTGATCAGGCTATCAGGATAAACGCAGACATTGGGCAGGCTGAGCGCCAGAGTGCAGGCCGAGCGACATTCATGCAGACGCACATCGCGATTTTCACGCCGATAGATTTCGGTCTGCTCGCGATAGTCTTTCACATATCCGCCAATATCCCTGACGACCTCAACAGGTGCGGGAGCTGGCGGGGGATCAAGATAGGTCAAAAGGCACTCACCATTGATCTGATCGGACTGAGATATCCTCTCACATCATGGCAGGATGAATGGAGCGTTAAAGCCCGGATTTTTACGAAGGAGAAAGCTCTGCCCTCAGGCTTTGATCTCGGCGGAGGGCAAATCGGCCACTTGCACAACCATGGCTCCCCCTTCAGCGGCGGCTTGCTCGGCAGCCCTGATTGCACTTGGCAATAATTGCGCGATCAGTTCGGGAGCGCGCCGCAGGCTTGCGGCTATGCCTATACTCACAGACACATGCTCCCGCCAGGCGGAATCATGGTGAGGAATCATCAACTCTGCAATCGACTGCGCCAAAGTTTGCGCCCGCAAATAGGCCTCGGCCCGCGACACGCGGGTGACAATGGCAAAACAGCCCGGCTCATAAGCGGCCAAAAGATCATCCAGCCTTGCTTTGGCGCCGCCCATACAGGCCGCAATGTCAGTCAACATGGATTGCGTCGCCTGAGGGCCATTGAGATGACGATAGCTGGTGAGCTGATCAACCAATGCCACACTCACCGTTAAACCCTGATCATCATTCTGACGGCCATGCCATTCAAGACTATCGATCAATATTTGTCGCCCCATTAAACCTGTTTCTGCGTCGATACCCGCCCCTTCGGTTGATTTCCAAATGCTGCGTGGTCGCCGGAAGCGCTGCAATTCCATCTCGGTCGCGCGGCGTCGCTCGACTTGTGTGAGATGGCGTTGGATGGCGCGCATGCGCGCCTGCAATTCGACATCATAGAATGGCTTGAAGAGATAATCGCTGACCCCAGCCACAAAGGCCTGTGTCAGCAAATCAATATTGCCTGGCTTGGTGAAGATGAGAATTGGCACATCGCGATAAAGCGGATTGAGCCGCACCTGGGCGCAGGTTTCAATGGGATCGGCATCAGTCAGATCCGCATCGATCAAGAGGGTGGCAAACAAAGGTTCAAATGCGGGTGGAGGAACCTCTAGGGCTTTCAGGAGGCCTGAGGCAGTTTCGATAGCAATCAGATCATCAAAGCCGCAGGCTTGCAGCGCGTTTTGAATGGCGAGAGCCTCTGATCCCTTTTGCATGGCCAGCAGGATGCGCATCAGCTCTCACTTGCCCCCTCATCTGTTTTTTTGATACACGCGCCAACCTGATTGATCATAAACAAGGGCATAGCCCGCCATGCCGTCTTTATAGAGATGCGGAAAAATCTCATGCACGGCATCGCCATCGCGCCGGCCAATATCGGCATAGCGCACAGCGACAAATTGTGTGTCGAGCGTTTTAGTCATACGCACAAATTCAAATTTAGGATCATGCGGCGTTAACAGACCTTTGGCCGAGCGGCGTCCAGCCAACAGAGCGGGTGCAGCACGCGTATC
>CAIVAX010000037.1 GCA_903903935.1 uncultured Hyphomicrobiales bacterium
CTTTGACGTCGAGCGCATTGATGAAATCGAGCGCGTCACCAAACATGATGTGATTGCCTTTCTCACCCATCTGGGCGAATTCATCGGCCCGGACTCGCGCTTTGTTCATCAAGGCATGACTTCATCGGATGTGCTGGATACCTGCTTGGCTTTGCAATTGGCCCGAGCCAGCGATATTTTGCTGAAAGATATGGATGCGCTTTTGGCGGCGCTGAAGCGGCGCGCCTTTGAACATAAGATGACACCTGCCATTGGCCGCTCGCATGGCATTCACGCTGAACCAGTCACCTTTGGCCTTAAAATGGCCGAGGCCTATGCCGAATTCTCGCGCTGCCGCGAGCGTCTGGTCCATGCGCGCAAAGAAATAGCGACCTGCGCCATATCGGGCGCTGTGGGCACCTTCGCCAATGTGGATCCACGTGTTGAAGAACATGTGGCGGCCAAATTGGGCTTGAGCGTGGAACCTGTCTCCACACAAGTGATCCCGCGCGATCGGCATGCCATGTTCTTTGCCACTCTGGGCGTGATTGCCTCCTCCATCGAGCGGCTCGCGATCGAGATCCGTCATTTGCAACGCACAGAAGTGCTCGAGGCTGAGGAGTTTTTCTCCGAAGGCCAGAAGGGCTCTTCGGCTATGCCGCATAAGCGCAATCCCGTGCTCACGGAAAATCTGACCGGCCTTGCCCGTCTGGTGCGCGGCATGGTGACGCCGGCGATGGAGAATGTCGCGCTCTGGCATGAGCGGGATATTTCTCATTCATCGGTTGAGCGCATGATCTGCCCCGATGCGACCATTACACTTGATTTCGCGCTCGCCCGCCTCACGGGTGTGATCGACAAATTATTGGTCTATCCAGAGAATATGCGCAAAAATCTTGATCGCCTCGGCGGTCTCATTCACTCGCAGCGTGTCCTGCTGGCGCTCACGCAAAAGGGCCTCTCGCGCGAGGATTCTTATGCCTTTGTGCAACGCAATGCCATGCCGGTCTGGCGCGGTGAAGGTGATTTCCTCACCTTGCTGAAGGCTGATCCTGATGTGTCAAAAGCACTCAGCGCCAGCGAGCTCGAAGAGCTCTTTGATCTTGGCTATCACCTCAAACATGTCGACACGATTTTCCAACGCGTGTTTGGGCAGGCTTGAGACTTACAAATAAGACCGGAGGACCTATGAGCGACGTCTGGACAATCATCCGCCAATGGCCGGAACTCATCCTTGAGCGGCTGGAAGATGCGGGCGTGGCGCGCATCACTCTCAACCGGCCAGAAAAGCGCAATTGCTGGAATCCCGAAATGTGCGCCGCCTTTTTTGACTCGCTCGAGATCATCCGCGCCGACAAATCGATCAAATGCTGCATCACGCGCGGCGCCGGACCCGTCTTTTCTTCCGGCTTGGCAATTTTCGCCCCCTGCAGAAACACAATTGCAGCCCGTGGCTGGTACATCTTTACCTGTTGTCAGTAAAAACACCTTAAACCTGTTTGTTTTCACGCACGTAATTCGTTGCCAGTGTAACTAAC
>CAIVAX010000038.1 GCA_903903935.1 uncultured Hyphomicrobiales bacterium
GCGCTTCCTGCGCATTCTTTTGCTTTGTCTTATATATACGGGGAACCGAGGGGACATATTTGTCGCCATATTCCTTGCCAATCACCTGACGGGCGGCGGCAATGGCCTCAGGTGCCATATCGACACCATCGGTTCGCATATAAGTAATCAGACCGACCGTCTCACCGCCCAGATCAACGCCTTCATAAAGCCGCTGAGCAATCTGCATCGTGCGGGCAGGCGCCATGCCCAATTTGCGCGAGGCTTCTTGCTGCAAAGTCGATGTGGTGAAGGGCGCATAGGGATGACGCTTGGCGGGCTTGGATTCAACTGAAGCAATCGTAAAGCGCGCCTGATCAAGGGCCGTTTTAAAATCTTCGGCTTCTTTGCCCTCACCAATATCGAGCCGGCTCAGCTTGCGGCCATCTGCGCCTACAAGGCGGGCAGTGAAAGGCGCATCTTCAACAGTCTTGAGATTAGCAAGGATCGACCAATATTCGCGGCGGACGAATTTTTCAATTTCCAGCTCGCGATCACACACAAGGCGCAGCGCGACCGATTGCACACGCCCGGCCGATCGTGCGCCGGGCAATTTGCGCCACAGCACGGGCGAGAGCTTGAAGCCGACTAGATAATCCAGAGCGCGCCGGGCCATATAGGCATCGACGAGCGCCTCGTCTATTTCACGCGGATGGCGCATGGCCTCCAATACGGAAGCCTTGGTGATGGCATTGAACACCACACGGTCGACGCGCGTATCCTTCAGCACTTTTTTGCTCTTGAGCACCTCAAGAATATGCCAAGAGATGGCTTCTCCCTCGCGATCAGGGTCGGTCGCCAGAATGACGCGATCGGCATCTTTGACCGCTTTGGCAATATCGGAGAGTCGTTTGGCGGCTTTGGCATCGATTTCCCAAATCATGGCGAAATCGGCCTCAGGATCCACCGAGCCATCCTTGGCAGGTAGATCGCGCACATGACCAAACGAAGCATACACCTCGTAATCGGGTCCCAGATATTTATTGATCGTCTTGGCCTTGGCCGGCGATTCGACGATGACCACGTTCATGGGTTTAAGCCTTTGAACTAAAATAAAAAATCAGCGATTACGGCAGTTCGGTCCTGCTTGGGCCTGCTGTCGCAATGTCCGGCTCAGCAAAGGCTGGGGCCGGAATTTCAGGCGCGGAACATGGGCGAGCGATCTCACTCTGTCAAATGGGTTGAAGGAGGGGAGGGGGCTGGCAGGGCAAGCGGCGCGGTCACCAAAGGCGACTTTGCCCCATCAAAAGTGGTGTGTAACGGGGCATTTTCCTTGTCGAAATGCCCCTCTATCTCTTATAGAGCGGCTATGGTTTCTGCGGTCTCCCCTCTTTCCGACTCCCGCCATCTTTTAGGCATACAGGGCCTGTCACGGTCCCAGATCGAACTTTTATTGGATCAGGCCGATAGCGCCGTTGACCTTTCCCGTCAGGTCGAGAAGAAGCGCAATGTCCTGCGCGGGCGCACTTTGATCAATCTGTTTTTTGAAGCCTCGACACGCACACAAGCCTCATTTGAATTGGCTGGCAAGCGGCTGGGCGCCGATGTGATGAATATGGCGGTGGCCAATTCTTCCGTCAAAAAAGGCGAGACCTTGATTGATACGGCAGCCACGCTTAATGCCATGCGCCCGGATATGATTGTGGTGCGGCATTATTCATCGGGCGCTGTCGATTTGTTGGCCCGCAAAGTTGATTGCTCGGTGATCAATGCGGGCGATGGCCAGCATGAACATCCCACCCAAGCCCTGCTTGATGCTTTGACGATCAGGCGGCGCAAGGGACGCATTGAAGGCCTCACCATTGCCATTTGTGGCGATGTCGCCCATTCGCGTGTAGCTAGATCAAATATGATTCTGTTGACCAAAATGGGGGCGCGTGTGCGGATGGTCGCGCCCTCAACTTTGCTGCCAACTGGCATTGACCAGATGGGCGTTGAAGTTCATCGCTCCATGGAGACCGGCATAAAAGATGCCGATATTGTGATGATGCTGCGCGTGCAGCGCGAGCGCATGGATGGCGCCTTCCTGCCCTCAACCCGCGAATTTTTCCGCTTCTTTGGTTTGGATGCGCAGCGCTTGAAACTGGCTAAGCCTGATGCTTTGGTCATGCACCCTGGTCCCATCAACCGCGGTGTCGAGATCGATTCAGAAGTGGCAGATGGCCCGCGCTCTTTAATCAATGAGCAGGTCGAAATGGGCGTTGCCGTTCGCATGGCTGTGCTGGAATCGCTCTCCAAGCATTTGCGCAATGGGTGAGGCCACAATGAACAAGGCCAATCTGAACGAGACAGCAAAGGGAGCGGCCCATACAGGCCGACCACTGGCCCTGATCAATGCCAGCCTGATCGATCCCAAGGCGCAGACACAAGCCTCTGGCGGCGTGCTCATTGAGAATGGAGTGATCCAAGCTCTCGGCCCTTCGGTGACGAGGGCGGCTCTGGGCTCACATATAGAAGTGATTGACTGCGGCGGCGATTGCGTCAGCCCCGGCCTGATCGATATGCGAGTCTTTATTGGTGAGCCCGGCGCCGAGCATCGCGAGACCATTGCCAGCGCAAGTGCGGCCGCTGCAGCAGGCGGTGTGACCACACTCATTGCAACTCCCGATACAAACCCGCCAGTTGATGATCCCGCTGTTGTGGATTTCCTTCTGCGCCGTGCCCGAGATAATGCCAAAATCCGAGTTCTTCCTGCGGCCGCTTTGACCAAAGGCTTGCGCGGCGAAGAATTGGCCGAGATTGGCTTGTTGCAAGAAGCAGGCGCCATTGCCTTCACCGATGGTGCGCATTCTATTCGCAGCTCAAAGGTGATGCGGCGTCTGTTGAGCTATGCGCGGGACTTTGATGCTTTGGTGATGCATTTCCCGCTCGATCATGATCTTGCCGCTTCCGGTGGTATGAATGCGGGCCTGCTGGCCACACGTCTGGGCCTGCCAGGCATTCCACCCGAGGCTGAATCCATCATTCTGGATCGGGATCTGCGATTGGTGGCAGCAACGGGCGCGCGCTATCATGCGGCGCTGATTTCAACGTCTCAATCTCTTGGCTCCATTGCCCGAGCCAAAGCGGCAGGATTGCCCATCACCTGCGCAGTCTCGATCAATCATCTGTGCCTGAATGAAAACGATATTGGCGATTATCGCACCTTCTTCAAATTATCCCCGCCCTTGCGGCATGAGGACGAGCGCCTCAAATTGGTGGAAGCCCTCGCCACTGGGCTAATTGATGTGATCGTCTCTGATCACAATCCGCAAGATGTCGAAACTAAGAGATTGCCCTTTGATGAAGCGGCCGATGGCGCGATTGGTCTGGAGACCATGCTCTCAGCTGGGCTGCGTCTTGTCGCTGCTGGCCCTATCAGCCTGCCCATGCTTTTATCGCGCATGACCGTGAGGCCTGCCGAAATTCTGGGACTCCCACAGGGTCGCCTTGCGATTGGTGCACCGGCCGATCTCATCCGCTTTGATCCAGATGAACCCTATGTGGTTGATCCTTCAAAACTTCATTCTCGCAGTAAAAATACACCCTTTGAGGCGGCCCATTTGCAGGGGCGGGTGAAGCTGACTCTAGTTGCAGGACGCATCGTTCACGACTAGGCTTTGGCTGAGAGTTGAGGTCATGTGTGCGGGAGCTCATTGCTTGATTGATGCGTTACAAATTCTGGCCTTTGTGTTTGGCTATGCTCTGGGCTCGATCCCCTTTGGTCTCGTGCTGACCAAATTGGCAGGTCTGCAGGATATTCGCACCATAGGCACAGGCAATATTGGTGCGACCAATGTGCTGCGGACAGGAAACAAGGGGTTGGCGGCGGCCACGCTCGTTCTTGATGCGCTCAAAGCCAGTTTTGCAATTATCATTGTCTCGCAATGGCAAGCTGAATTGGGCGTGAGTGCTGCACTGGGCGCTTTTATTGGTCATCTCTATCCCGTCTGGCTGCGCTTTCAAGGTGGCAAAGGTGTTGCCACTTATCTGGGCTGCCTGCTGGCTCTCTTTTGGCCTGCGGCAATCGCCTTTGCATTGGTCTGGCTCGCTGTGGCGGCGATCACGCGCTATTCGTCGATGGCCGCTCTGATCGCCTCGCTCGTCTCGCCGCTCGTCGTTTTATATTTTGATCATGGCGCTGAGGCAGAATTATTCGTGGCTCTGGCCATTCTGCTCTGGTTTAAACATAGGCCCAATATTGAACGCCTTCTGGCGGGCACAGAGGGACGAATAGGCGCTAAGACATGACACAGGCGCCGGGCACATCTCTCACCGATGCCCAGCGCCTGGACTGGCTGCGCTTGATCCGCAGTGAAAATATTGGACCTCGAACTTTTCGCTCTCTCATCAATCAATTCGGCGGGGCGCGTGCAGCGCTCGATGCTTTGCCCGATTTGGTCCGCCGCGCCTCTGCCGGTCGGCGCATCAAAATTGCCAGCCTTGAAGAGTGCGAGCGGGAGCTTGCCGCCATTGCCCGCATAGGGGCCAGACTGATTGCATTGGGTGAACCCGACTATCCTGCGGCTTTGCGCGCTGTTGATGCGCCCCCGCCCTTATTGATCGTGCGCGGCCAAATCTCGCTGCTGCAGAGGCATAAAGTGGCAATCATCGGCTCGCGCAATGCCTCAGCTGCAGGTTTAGCTTTTGCCGATCGCATGGCGCATGATTTGGCGGGCGCCAATCTGATCATTGTGTCGGGTCTGGCCCGTGGCATTGATGCGCGCGCCCATAGAGCCAGTCTTAAATCTGGCACGATTGCGGTTCTGGCAGGCGGGTTGGACAAAATCTATCCCTCTGAACATGCGCTATTGCTGGAGCAGATCATTGAGACAGGCCTTGCGGTCAGCGAAATGCCGATGGGATGGGAAGCACGGGGGCGTGATTTCCCCCGCCGCAATCGCATTGTCTCGGGGCTGTGTCTGGGCACAATTGTGATTGAAGCGGCACGGCGATCAGGCTCTTTGATCACCGCCCGCTTTGCTAACGAGCAGGGGCGCGAGGTTTTTGCAGTGCCCGGTTCCCCGCTTGATCCGCGCGCTGAGGGCACCAATGATCTCTTGCGGCAGGGCGCTAATATTTGCACGGGTGCGGCCGATGTTCTGTCTGTGCTTGAACCGCTCATGTCTCAGGGCTTGATCAGTCATCGCAACCTCTTTGAAGAGGCCGAAGCCGTGCTGCCTCCTGCCGAGCCTTTATGGGATGAGCTGGATCTCTTCAGCAATCCGCCTGCCGCCATGTCCGAACCCGGACATGAGTTTGATGAGCCGCAGGTCACATCACTCTATCAACCGCCTGAACGACAACATCCGGCGCAAGAGCCAGCCCACCAAATCGAGCCGCAGCTCTCTTTGCGCGAGCATATGTTAAAGCTGCTCAGCCCCTCGCCAGTGCCGATAGATGATTTGATCCGAGTGATGGATGCCCCTGTTGCAGCTGCCAAGGCACTGTTGTTTGAACTTGAACTCGAAGGCCTTATTCATCTCCATCCGGGCAATCTTGTTGCGATCAATCCGGATAGAGCCAAAGGCACTCATCAGAATTGATCGCAACACAATAGAAGATGCCGCACTCTCAACCGATCACGTCAATCCAATTTGATCGGCAGCTGCGGATTAAAGGCTTTGCGCCCGGCAGATCTTTCCGCTTCCGTGCGCGCAATGGCCAGCAAATAGGCCAGCACATCGAGCTTTGCTGAAGTGGCCATAAGTCCCAATTCAGCGGTCATTTGGGCAATATAGATAGCTATATCGGTAGAGCTTTGTGAGGCTGAACCTGTAGTCTGATCAGCCTCCATCCTTTTTGTACTTGAGCTATGAAGTGATTTGCGGCGCAATGCTGCAC
>CAIVAX010000039.1 GCA_903903935.1 uncultured Hyphomicrobiales bacterium
ATTCTTGGGCGCGATTTCATCCTGCATGAAAGGCTTGATCGCCTCATTGGTTGCAGGGGTAAAGTGCGCCAGCTCCGAGCCTTCATATTCAACATAATCATACAACAGATCGACCGTGCCCCCCGATGTGGTGACAAAGCCAATGCGCGGACCCTTGGGGCGCACCGGAGATTGGAAGGCGAGTGCTGTTTCCACCAGATCATCCAGCGAGGGGCAATTGATAATGCCATAGCGCTCACACATGGCTTGGAAGCCCTGATAATCGCCAGCTATAGCCCCCGTATGCGAAGCGGCAGCGGCAGCTGATTTGGCTGTTGCGCCTGTTTTGATGGTCATGATCGGCTTGCCCGCAGCCAGAGCGCGCGCCGCTGCATCCATAAAAGCATCGGGCCGACGTATGCCCTCAATGAACAAAACAATCTGGCGCGTATGGGGATCATCAACCAGAAAATTGAGATAATCGGCTAGATCAAGATCCATCTCATTGCCGGAGGAGATGGCATAGGAAAAGCGCAAGCCTCTTTGCGCAGCTGTGCGCATGAAGAATTGCAATGTGCCGCCCGATTGAAAAATGATGCCAACAGGCCCCTGCGGCACGCGGGCAATTTCCGGATTGGGATAAGCAAAGACACGATCGGGATAAGACAGATTGCCCATGCAATTGGGTCCGGCAATGCGGATATTGGTGCGTTTGATAAAATCACGCACCCATTGACCGCGCGCGCGAGAGGCTGGATTTTCGCCATCGCCAACTCCGCCTGCATAAATGGTGGCAGACTTGAGGCCGCGCGCAGCCGCATCTTCCAGCACATCCGACACAGCTGCGGCGGGGATGATGATGATGGCATGATCAACGGGCTCGGGCAGATCGCGCAAAGAGGCATAGGCCTTTTCGCCATAGACCTCGCTTTGGCGCGGATTGATCAGATAAACCGCACCTGGATATTTATGCTCACGCAAAGCCGTGTGAATATCGCGCGGCCAGCGGCCGCGTTCAGACGCCCCGACAATGGCCAGAGATTTGGGACGCAATATAGTTTCAACACTTCGGAACAGCACTTGTGTTTCCTCACATTCGGCAGGCGATTGTCTCCCTTATGCCATCAGCACGGCCCCATCCGCCAGTGGCCAGAGGCAAAGGGGGGCAAAAAATTCATTAACATCCTGCTGATAAACTGATCTCCCCGTGACAGGCGCTGGCTCTGCGGCCAGCCCCAATGATCTGGCCAGCTTAAGGTATGCCATGCGATTGCCCTATCAGACCCTTGATGTCTTCACTCAGAGCCGGTTTAGCGGCAATCCTCTGGCCGTTGTCCAGCAAGCGGATCAGCTGAGTGACGCGCAGATGCAGACAATAGCGCGAGAGTTCAATCTGTCAGAAACTGTGTTTTTGAGCGCCCCGCATCATCCTGTTCATGCGGCGCGCGCGCGCATCTTCACGCCGCAAAGTGAAGTGCCCTTTGCGGGTCATCCCACCATTGGGGCAGCGATTGCGCTGGCGCTCAGCGAAGCGCCCAAATTATTAACCACGCGCGATATGACGATCATGATTGAGGAAGAGATTGGCGTTTTGGAGTGCACCGTGCGCCATCGCCAAGGGCAGACACCAGCGGCCACATTCCATCTTCTTGACGCGCCGGTGGAGGAAAACTGGGCGCCCGATCCTGAGCGCTTAGCGCGAGCGCTTAATCTGTCTGCGGCAGATATTGGTTTTGATTGGCATCAGGCGTGTTGCTTGTCGGCGGGGCTCGGCTTTACCTTTGTGCCGGTGCGCTCACTTGAAGCTATTGCGCAAGCCAAGCCCGATATGAGCCATTGGATGGAGGGCATGGGACCTGAGGGTTTCAAAAATGCCTTTGTCTATACGCGCGAGACACTCACTCAGGATGTGCATTTTCATTGCCGCATGTTTGCGCCCTTGCTTGGGATTATGGAAGATCCCGCAACCGGCTCGGCAGCAGCCGCCTTTTCCGGACTGATTGAGCGCTTTGAAAAACCCTCCGATGGCGAACATATTTATCTGCTCGAACAGGGCCATGAAATGAGCCGCCCCAGTCTCATGGCGCTCACAGTGGACATTGCTTTGGGTGAATTGACGGGGGCTGCGATTGGCGGGCATGCGGTGCAAGTCATGCAAGGCGAGATTGAGGTCTGATGTCGATTCCACCCGGCCTTTGGCGTGCTGATCATCTCGATTGTATGATCGAGGATTATGACTGGCGCTTTGCCCGTGAGCAGTCCGCACTGATCAACGCCCATTGGGCCAAAGAGCTCGCGCGCAAGCCGCGTTTGTTTAATGGCAAAGTGCTGTTGTGCCACACAGCCAGATTGGTTGAAGAGACGGGCAAGACTATTTTTCAAGCTGCGTTCTTTGCCACCGATTATAAAAGTTTTCTGGCCCACAAAGACTATGCTGAGCGCACAGATCCCGTCACCAATTGCTTTGCCATGGCGGCTTTGCGCGGATCAGACGGGGCTTATCTCTTGGGCGAAATGGCGGCGCATACGGCCAATGCCGGACAGATCTACTTTCCCGCCGGCACGCCGGACTTTGATGATGTCACGCAAAGCCGCGTTGATTTGCAGGGCAGCATTGGGCGCGAATTGTTCGAAGAAACTGGCCTTGCCATGAGCGAGGTGAGTGCTGAACAAGGCTTTGTGCTGGTGCGCCAAGATCATCAGATCGCCTGTCTACAAATCCTCACTTTGCCACACCCCGCGCCTCTTATCTGCGCGCAGATCAATGAATGGCTCGCTGCCGATTCCAGCGATGAGCTGTGCCGCATGCATGTGGTGCAAGGGCGCAGTGACATCAGGCCTGAGTCAATGCCAGCCTTTATTTGCACATTTCTTGAGGCTCAATTGGGATAGCCGTGGCGGGCGCGGCTGGCTTGCACAAGGCTCCGCGCTTCAGCATCGCGCCCTGCGGAGCAGGCCGTTCTGGCTGAGGCAATATCTTTGCTGATCAGAGCATAGACGCTGGGATGCACATGGCCCATGCGCAAATCATTATCCTGAATGGCCTGCCAGTCGGACACGACAGAGGCGCAATCATGGCCACCTGACAAGCGCACATTACTCGACATCACAGTGGCATTGGATACAGCCATGGCACTGGGCTGCATGGGGGCGGAGATTTGCGGCTCTTGGCTGGTTGTATTGCAACCGCCCAAAGCGATGAGCCCAAGCAAGAGTGAAGCGGATGAGAATGAATTGCGCAAGAAAGACCTCATGGGCAGATGAACGGACTAACTCAACTCACCAATGACGCCGATAACGAGGATAGGGTCCAATATAAACCCCGCCCCACACAGGAGGAGGTGGTGGTGGGGGATAGACATAGACGGGGGCTGGCTGATAGCGCGGCGGCTCATAGACTGGCGCGCCCTCAGGCTCAGCACCAATATCCAGCGACTTTTGCGGCACAAAGCCGAAAATGTGACGCCACGACACCTCGCACCAGAACCGCTCACAATTGAGCAAATCCACAGCGGCATCGGCTGGAATATGCTGCACCACTGGATTTTTAGGCCCCGGCCCGCTGAGCATATTGGTGGGCACTCTGGTCATCGCCGGTTCTGCCACAGCCAGAGAGCAAGAGGTCAGAAGGGCCAAAGAGGCAAACAGACCTGATTTAGCAAACGACATAAAAATATCCTCGAATCGGCTTTGCGCATTTATCTAATCTGATCAAAGCAAATTGATGGCAGAAAAGACAAGAGGCTCTGCTGTTTTTATCAATTTGGTGGTTTGATCGCCTCATTCATTCGGGCAATCACATCCTCTGGCTGGCTGGCGACATCCAGCACCATTTTTTCGAGCACTTCGCCGGTGGCAGGATCGACGCCGAGCCGCCGTGTTTTGGCATCTTCGATAAATTTGGGATCCTTCACCATTTTGTCAAAGGCGCGGCGCAAAGCCTCAAGGCGATCTGCGGGCACATTGGGTGTGGAGAGAATGGCCCTGCCAATCGATGAGGTGGAGGCAATGAGCTTGAGCGCATTGCGGTCACGCTCCTGCGTTGCCAGTTCCATCACGGTGGGCACATCAGGAATGCGCGAGAAGCGCTCCAAAGCAATAGTGTAAAGAATTTTTATTTTATTCTCTGCCAGCCATTCGGGCTTGGTTTCCAGATAATCCCAACTTGTTGAGCCATTGCCATCAGCCTCGCCGCGCTCCATGGCAAGACCCATGTTGCAGTGGAAAGGGAAAAATCGAGGCTTATGGCCTTGTATTCGATGCTATGTTTTGTGGATAATTCTTTACCCAACTGCTCAAGCAATTCTAGGCGGCGTGCCACTAATACCAGCGAGAAACCTTTTGCCGCAAGTTCGATTGAAAAAGCTTTTCCGATTCCATCCGAAGCACCGGTGACAATAGCCCACTGCCCATATTTTTTTGGAGATATTCCAGTGCTCGACATCATTCAATCTCCACGATAATTGTTGTATTTTTTTGCCCATCAACCTCAAATTTTGCTTCATCAAAAGTGGGTGCGCGTAGCGATGGGCGTGCATTATTGGACACTCCCCACGCTTCCGTTGGGATGCCTACAAAGTTTGTATCGGTTTTATAATTACGGTTTAGATCATGTACCACTGAGACGGCGTAGCTACCGGATTTAACATTCTCAAATTTACACTGCATGCCAGATTTATTGGCTTTTTGCCATTGCTGCGCACTTTTTGGAGATTCCATTGGAAAGCCAGTCGCATTTGCAAATAATGCGCAACCAATTTCACCTTCATTCGATTGGATATTTTTAATATCTATTACAACATCCGCAGCAAAAGCAGGTGAGGTTAAGCAGAGCATTATTGCGCTTGTATAAAAAATATTTTTCATAAATTTTCCTTTCAGTAGAAGAGGTTAATTGGTTGATGTGTTTTGCGGAACAACAGCAGCTTTGAACGAGCCTGAACCTGTGGCATTGCCAGTGCCGTAGAAACTAATTTTATAAAAACCAGTGAAGGTTTTATCGGCTGTGTTGATGCTATCAATCGACAGGTCGATATTGGTCAGCACATTCCCGATGCCTGCCCAGTTACAATAAAAGTCGGACATTGGCGGAGGATTCATAGCCCAGCACCACTTTCATCTTGGTGCCTATCATCCGGTTCAGCGCCCAGGGAATGGTCGCCGATGTGCCTGCCGCACCATTGGCTGAGACCGCAATGGGCTTGGATTTCATCTCTTCAATCGATTGGGCTGGTGAGGTCTTCCAGACAAGGCCAACCAGAATGCTCTGATCGGCCCGGCCAATATAAGTGAATTTCTCGGATTCAAATTTGCGGCTTTTGTCCGATATTTTTTCGAGCACGAATGTCGGCTGGAACATGGCCAAGGTCGTGCCATCGCGCGGGGCGACGCTATAGACAAATTCGGCGGCCGCTATGCTGCCTGCACCCGGCATATTGCGCGGCACTATGGTTGGATTGCCGGGAATGAAGCGGCCCAAATGCTGGCCCACCAGCCTAGCGCTCAGATCATAACCGCCACC
>CAIVAX010000040.1 GCA_903903935.1 uncultured Hyphomicrobiales bacterium
ATTTTAGCAAACTAGGCATGGACGCCAAACGTGTGGAGCGTCCACATCAGGGACCAAGCCTGCTCGTGCACCATTCCTCTGGTATTCCCTTCGAACTGACGAGCGCGATGAGCACACAAAAGCGCGTTCTCACTGATTATAGCAATCACAAGGGCGCACGCGCGCTGCGCATTGATCATTTTCAGGTCATCGTTCCAGAAGTAGGAGCAGCGGGTAAAAGCTTCATGGATTTTGGTTTCCGCGCCTCTGAAATGATCATGCAATCAGAGACTGACAAGCATTTAGGCATTTTTCTACATCGCAAGAATAATCCGCATGATCTTGTGCTGGCTATGGGCGCGGGCCCGCGTCTGCATCATTTCGCCTTTGTGACGACTGATCTGCAAAACATGATCCGCGCCTGCGATATAGCAGGCAATCTAGGGCATGGACAGGATGTCGAACGCGGCCCCGGTCGTCATGGACCGGGTAATGGCATGTTTGTCTATCTCCGAGATCCCGATGGCCATCGTCTCGAAATCATTCTGCCCCCCATGCAATATATGGATAAGGAAGAAGACACTCGTGTATGGAATTCTGCACAAAAGCACATGATCGTTCCTTGGGGCCAACCAGCATCAAAGAGCTGGCTTGAGGAAGCGAGCCTGTTCACCAATGTCGAGATCAATGACAAAGACAATCTGGCGCGTTGGGTCTCACGTTAATCAGGGAGGATCAAGCATGAACAAATTGAAATTTTCCAGACGGACTATTTTGGGCGGCGCAAGCGCCTCTCTGATCATGGCCCCCAATGTGATCCATGCTCAGCAAAAATTGAAGGTCAATCTCGTCTCCACTCAAGGCACGGCAGGCCTCGCCATTCAGGAGGTGGCTCAGGCACAGGGCTTTCTGGCCGATGCCGGCGTTGAAGCTGAAATCATCACTGTATCAGACGCCTCCAAGGTCATCGCCTCTTTGCTTGGCAATACAAGCGATCTCTGCCTCTGGTCGGGTCTCGGTGGCGTTCCGGCCGCCATTGAAAAGGGCGCACCATTGAAGATTGTTGGTGGCGCTTTGCTCTTCCCGACCCATGCAGTCTATTCCTCCAAGCCTGACATCAAGCGCGTCTCCGATCTCGTTGGCAAAACCATTGGCGTCGGCGCTCTGGGCACGCAATTGCATCAAGTCATGCTCGCTTTGCTGCGCAAGAAAGGCATAGACATTACCAAGGTCACCTTCCGCAATGTCGGCAGCAGCACCGATGTGTTCCGCGCTGTTGTGGCAGGCACTGTGGATGCCGGCCCCTCCGAAGTCGATGTGTTCGAGCAGGGCAATAAATACAAAACACATGCTCTGGAAGACGCCAATCTGTGGACAGAAGTGCCGGAATTCACTTTCCAGGCCGCCTATAGCAATGATGAATCGATCGCCAAAAAGCGCCCGCAAATCGTCAGAGCCCTATCTGCCTTTGCAAGAGCCTATCGCTTTGTACAGGATCCTTCCTCCAAGGCCGCTTGGATCAAGGCCTATCAGAAAGCTTCCGGCAAGACAGAAGAGGCAGAAGCCATTACCCAATGGAACTTCATCCAGAAATATCAGCCCTATTCAAAGGATCTGATCCTGGGGCCCGATCGCATCCAATTCATGCAGCAATTGAATGTCGATCTCGAAGTTCAGAAATCCGTCCTGCCTTATGAAAAGGTAGCGGATATGTCGCTGGCCCGTGAAGCTATTGCTATACTCGGCAATAAATAATCGCTGAAGCCTCAACCAAAATCTATCCCTAGCCTCCGGCCTTAGCCGGGGGCTTTTTGTTGCGGGGCAGCAATAAAAGCATTGTGACTGACGATGTTCGCCTATAAATATTTTGCTTGCCTACCCCTCCAAATTCTCTAATCATATCGATCAGAAAAGTGAAGTGGAGGGTGCCATGGAAGGTGCTGCCGGACCCAGCC
>CAIVAX010000041.1 GCA_903903935.1 uncultured Hyphomicrobiales bacterium
ATCATGCAACCACCGATCATTGTGGAACTTGCACGGCATGTATTGACGCTTGTCCCACACAAGCTATTGTTGCGCCCTATGTGGTTGACGGAAGTAAATGTATTTCCTATTTTACCATCGAATTAAAAGACAATTTGCCACAAGAAATGAAAGGCAAATTTGATGATTGGATGTTTGGCTGTGATATTTGTCAAGATGTATGTCCGTGGAATAAATTTTCACAAACCAGCCATGAGATGAAATTGGTCGCCCGCGCCGATTTGGTGCGCCCTGATCTTGCAGCTTTGGTTGTGATGGATGATGCAAGCTTCCGCCAGACATTTGCGGGCGGGCCGATCAAGCGTATTGGCCATGCCCGCTTTATTCGCAATGTGCTTATCGCTATTGGCAATTCTGGGGATCCAAAGTTTCGCTCTCTGGTGCAAGCGCGCTTAGAAGATGCAGAGCATTTGATCAGAGCCATGGCGATATGGGCTCTAGCGCGGTTGATCAGCGATCAAGAGTTTGCTGCTTTGGCAGTTGAACATAGTGAGCGTGAAGAAGATGAGGCGGTGCGTGAAGAATGGCTCTCAGCTCGTGTGAGAACACTCAGCAATCAGGATGGCGCAAGGTGAAAATATTTATCTTTGGTCTTGGCTATTCAGCTTTGCATTTTGCTAAATTGCATCATGCGCACTTTTCTGTCTCGGGCACTGTGACCAGTGCAGATAAAGCCCGCGCCCTGCAAGCGGCTGGGTTTGCCTGCCATGTGTTTTCTGGTGCTGGCTTTGATGCGGCATTGCGGCAGGATGTGTTAGAGGCAGATGGCATTGTGGTGAGTATACCGCCGCAGTCATCTGGCGATGGCGTGCTGCCAGCTTTTGCCGATGTGTTGGCGCAATGTCGGCAACTCACATCGCTCGTCTATCTCTCTACTGTTGGCGTTTATGGCGATTATCAGGGCGCTTGGGTTGATGAATCGAGCCCCTGCAAGCCGGTTAATCCGCGCTCTCAGGAGCGCTTGATTGCCGAGCAAGATTGGTTGCGCTTTGGTCAAAGCCAAGGTGTGAGAGTGAATGTCCTGCGCTTGTCGGGCATTTATGGGCCGGGACAAAATGCTTTTGTCGCTTTAGCCAATGGCACGGCCAAGCGGATCATCAAAGCTGATCAAGTCTTCAATCGCATTCATGTCGATGACATTGCTGGAGCTATCAGTCTATGCCTGACGCAGAGTGCAGCGCAGGGTGTATGGAATGTCACGGATGATCTGCCCGCCCCGCCGCAAGATGTGGTGACCTGCGCGGCCAAGATTATGGGTGTGGAGCCACCGCCGGAAGTTGCCTTTGCCGATGCCATGATGAGCCCCATGGCGCGCAGTTTTTATAGCGAGTGCAAACGTGTTTCCAATGCGCGGATCAAGCAAAGCTTGGGCTGGCAACTTGTGCATCCCACTTATGAGCAGGCGCTGAAAGCTATGTGGGCCGAGAAGAGCTGGCGTTAGCACAGATTCTCTTACCAAGCGGCTCGTTAGGATCAGGCTGCGCAGGGTCTGGCGAGTGCGCTATCGAAATGGTCGACATAGCGCGGATCAATATCTTTGACCGGCATGATGACAAGCACATCGGTGGTGCCGAATTGATAATCCACCACAGCGCCTGATCCAAATCGCGCGCCCACGCGCAAATAGCCCTTAATGAGCGGCGGCAGAGCATGCAGGGCTTGGCGGAGTTGAGTGGGTTGGAATTCGGTCTTGTTTGCATCCAGACGAGTTGGAGCAATAGCGCGCTTGGTCAGTGCGCTGACCTGCCACTCGCCTTGCGCCAGCGCGGTTTGATGCAGAAAGTTCAAAGGCAGAGAGATGGCCTGCGGGTTGATGGTGTCAAAGCTAGCGCAGCCAATCATCACATCAATGCGATGATGTTTGACATAGGTCCAAATACCGCGCCAGAGCAGCTCAATGGTGCGTTTGCCGCGATAATCGGGCAGAACGCAAGAGCGACCCAATTCCAGAAATCGCTTGTCGGCATGGCGCGCCAGCAAGGGCGCAAGATCAAATTCCTGCGCTGAATAGAGCGAGAGGCTCTGTGGCAGATTGTCTTGGCGCAGCAGTCGATAGGTGCCCACAACCTTGGGCTTTGTCTGACCAAAGCGATTGCGATGTGCATGATCAATGATGAGCAAATGATCGCAATAGCGATCATAAGGGCAGATGTCGCGCCCTGTCAGGCTGGCTCTGGCATCAGCGCGCGCGCCGCCCTGTTCATAAAAAACCTTAAAGCGCAAGCGCTGGACTTTACGGATGTCTTTCTTGGTTTGCGCCAGACGGATTTCAAGCGGACCAACAAAGCCAAGAGAAGCGGGCAATCCATCCAGATCGCGGATCTTGCGCGCGCCTGCCTTGGATTTTGACAACAGTGCAAATTGCAGGATCTTAGAACTCATTTTCTGCAAGGACAGTCTGGTCAAATCATTCATCTGTGGCCAGCCCTTGTGCAAACGCTCTTGCTTAGCTCATGCCCAAGATCCACTACAGTTTTATGACATTTTCACTGACAGACAGGCTTAAGGCGTAGGTGCAAGATATTTTTTGGCGCGATCAACGACGGGCTTTGGTGTCGAATAGATTTTCTGCACCAGCTTTTGAACATCTTCCCCGGTTGAGGGGGCGAGGTCAGCCTGCATGGCTTCTGCTTCAGCGATAAAGGCTGGATCTTTCACCATGGCATCAAAAGCGCGGCGCAAAAGATTGGCGCGGGCCGGAGGCAGGCCGGGCGGTGCGACAAAGGGGCGCGACATGCCAGTGGTGCCCAGCATCATTTCCAGCATTTGCCGATCCTCAGCCGAGGAGACAAGGTCTAGCAAGAGCGGGATATCCGGCAATTCTTTGGATTTCTCCATAGCGATTTGCAGGAGAATGTTAATCTTCTTGTCACGCAACCAATCAAGCTTGGTGCTTTTGAGCGAGGACAGGCTCCAGCCGCAACGTCCATGCACTTCGCCCGATTCAATCGCGACAATGGTCTGCTGGCTGCCCAAATAGCCGGTGATCACTTTGAATTTGGTGCCCAACAATTCATTGAGCATGATGGGATAGGTGTCGGTATCAGAGCCAGCGCCTGTGCCCGCAACGATCATTTGCTGCACTTTGGCATCATTGATGGATTTGAACGGGGTTGCGCCCCAGGCAATGCACAGACTCACATCCTTGCTCAGCGCCCCAATCCAAGTAAATTTGCTCATGTCATAGCCGGGGTCTCTGGCGCCCACCAAAGGCTCGAGAATGGGCCCGCCCGCGAAAATGCCAAAGGCCGTGCCATCGCGCGGTGCGGTTTCAGCCAGAAAATTGGCTTGCCGAATGCCGCCTGCGCCCGGCATGTCTTGCACCACGACGGCGGGCTTGCCGGGAATGTGCTTGCCAATATGGCGACCAACCAGCCGACCATAAAGATCCACGCCGCCACCTGCCGTGCCAGCAGCATAAATGGTGATTGTTTTCTCGATGGTTTCCTGCGCGGCCACAGGGTTGATTGCAGCTCCAGCATGGCCGAAGAGGGCGCAGACAGTCAGGCGCAAAGACAGGGCCAGAGGCTTCAGTGTCATGCAGAGTGTCTGTGTCATGCAGATTGTCTTAGGCATGGGGGTCCCTCCCAATTGGTTTGAGAGAGTTTAGCCCAAAATTGCAGCTTCTGCATCTATCTACTTTGCTTTTATCTACTTGGCTTTTCTAACATTGGCATGTGGGATAGATGAAGTGATATTCAAATCGGACTTTGGTCAAATTCCTTGTTGGCGAAGTGTCAACCTGGCTTAGTTAAGACTTGTTCGGACATTCAGCAGGATTGAATCATGGTCACGATTATTAGCACCACAGCTTTTCAGGATCAGGCCCCGGGCACGTCGGGGTTGCGCAAGCGCGTGCCGGTTTTTCAGCAACGTCATTATGTCGAGAATTTTGTTCAATCCATCTTTGATGCGTTGGAGGGTTTTGCCGGAAGCACTTTGGTTGTGGGGGGTGATGGGCGCTTCTTCAACCGAGAGGTGATCCAGATCGTGATCAAAATGGCGGCGGCCAATGGCTTTGGCCGTGTGCTGATTGGTCAGGGCGGCCTGTTGTCCACGCCCGCCGCCTCGCATGTTATTCGCAAACATAAGGCCTTTGGCGGGATTATTCTCTCGGCCAGTCATAATCCCGGCGGGCCAGAGGGAGATTTTGGCATTAAATATAATGTTAGCAATGGTGGGCCGGCGCCGGAAAAAATCACCGATGCGATTTTTGCCAGAAGCAAATCCATCACCCAATTTCGAACTGTTACAGCGGCCGATGTCGATCTTGATCATCTAGGTGTCAGCCAGATTGGCGATATGCGTGTTGAGGTGATCGAAAGTGTGGCGGATTATCAGCATTTAATGCAAAGCCTGTTTGATTTTGATCGCATCAGCGCTTTGTTTCGCTCCGGCTTTCGCATGAAATTTGACGCTATGTCGGCGGTCACGGGGCCCTATGGCCGGCATATTTTGCAAGGCGCGCTGGGGGCTGATGCTGCAAGCGTTCTTAATGGTCAGCCTTTGCCAGATTTTGGCGGCCATCATCCCGATCCCAATCTCGTTCATGCCAAAGAGATTTATGATCTGGCCATGTTGCCTGATGGGCCTGATTTTTGTGCGGCCTCCGATGGTGATGGCGATCGCAATTTGATCATTGGGCGCGGGCAGTTCGTCACGCCCTCCGATAGTCTGGCCCTTCTGGCGGCCAATGCGCATCTGGCGCCAGGTTATGCCAAAGGCTTGGCAGGATTAGCTCGCTCTATGCCAACGTCAGCTGCGGCTGATCGCGTGGCGCATCAGCTTGGCATTCCGCTTTATGAAACGCCCACGGGGTGGAAGTTTTTTGGCAATCTCATGGATGCGGGTCTTGTCACACTCTGTGGTGAGGAGAGCGCGGGGACAGGCTCCAATCATGTGCGTGAAAAAGACGGTCTCTGGGCGATTTTGCTCTGGCTCAA